>NZ_JACJFQ010000007.1:0-198693 GCF_014164835.1 Serratia sp. OS31
TTTTCTGCCTTGTTCTCTGCGCAGCTTAATCAACAAGGAGAACAAACACATGCAAGAAAGCGATACCTTAAACGTGAAACGTAGGCAGTTACTGAAGCTCTCTGGGGCCCTGGCCGGCGGTATTGCGCTGGTGGGACTGAACCGCAGCGCATTGGCGGAGGTGGCACCTGGAGAAGCGCCTTTCGTCACGCCCACGGCAGATCATCCAATCCGCATCAACTTTAACGAAAACCCTCTTGGCATGTCGCCCAAAGCACAGGCCGCCGCGCGGGATGCTGTAGTGAAAGCCAACCGTTATGCCAAAGATGAAATTATCGCCTTGCGCAACAAATTGGCCAGTCAATATCAGGTGCCGGATACGGCCATTCTCCTGACTGCCGGTTCCTCCGAAGGGATACGCGCGGCGGTAGAGGCTTACGCCACGCTCGATACCCAACTGGTGATCCCTGAACTGACCTATGGTGACGGCGAGCATTTCGCCAAAATTGCCGGCATGAAAATCACCAAAGTGCCGATGCTCGACGGATGGCAGTTCGACATCAACGGGCTAAAACAAGCGGTAGCAAACTACGATGGCCCCTCGCTGGTGTATCTGGTCAACCCGAATAACCCCACCGCCACTATCACTCCGGCAGATTTGATCGAACCCTGGATCGCCACCAAACCGCCAAATACCCTGTTTATTGTCGACGAGGCCTATGCCGAATTCGTCAACGATCCACGCTTTCGTTCGGTCGGCCCGTTGTTTAAGCAAGGCGCGGATAACATTATCCTGCTGAAAACCTTTTCGAAAATTTTCGCCATGGCTGGCATGCGCGTTGGTTATGCAGTCGCGCAACCGGCGATTATCGCCCGCCTGACGAACCACGTTGCCGGCGAGAAAATCAATTTCTGCGGCGTCGATGCCGCCCTGGCCTCGCTGGACGATCGGGCATTTATTGCCTATAGCAAAAAAAGCAACGATACGTCACGCCAAATCCTGCTGGATGCGCTGAAGGCACTGAACATTCCCTATCTCCCCTCAGAGGGAAACTTCGTGTTTCACCAGCTCAGCGTGCCGCTAAAAGGGTATCAGCAGCATATGAAGGAAGCCGGCATATTGATTGGTCGCGCTTTCCCACCGGCTGATGCCTGGTGTCGCATCTCGCTGGGCACCCCGCAGGAAATGACGTTTGTCGCTAAAACGCTGCATGAATTTCGCGCCAAAGGTTGGGTGTAATTACCTTGTTACGCACGCCCTTGCCACCGGTTCGCCGGTGGCTACAATCCCTGCATTAAGCGCCGGCGAAAGGGTCTTCGACCCTCCCGAGATTAAACGGCGTCACCACGCTTATCCTTGAAAAGGCGTGCGTGACGATATTGCCGGGAACAAACCCGTGGTATTGCAAAATAGCCTGGAAAGCGTTGCGCGCATCACGTTGTAAATCGTGGTCGATCACCGCATCAATCCGCTCTTGCGCCAACAGTTGCCGATTTTCCTGATCCAAATCGTGGCCGATAAATGCCGCCAGCGGCCGCTGTTGCCGGTTGAACGCTTCGACAATCGCAGAATTCCCCCCTCCAACGCTGTACACCGCGTGAATATCCGGATGGCTGCGCAACGTTTCCGTTACCCGCGCCAGCGTCGGTGCATGGACCCCCAGACCACCGCTAATGTCCACCACGCTAAGGTGCGGTGCCCTTTCCCGCAGCCATTGACGGAATCCCCCCTCTCTTTCTTCTTCGCCGCGAAAACCCTGGCTGCTGATCACCACGGCCACCCGCTGTGGCTGCGGCGGCAACCAGCGAGCCATCAGATAAGCTGCCGTACGGCCCGCCGCTCGGTTATCCATGCCGATATAGCTGATGCGCCGACTTTGCGGCAGATCGGTCACTATGGTCACCACCGGTATGCCCTGCTGCTGTAACAAACCGACGCTGTCATTGAGCAATTGCTCATCGCTCACCTTCAGGATCACCCCATAGGAGCCCTGACTACGGCAACGCTCCAGCACCTGCTGCAGTTCAGCGGTGCCGATCTGTTCAAAAATATGAAAGCGCAGCGTAATGCGAAACGGCACGAAGGTACTTAACTGGCTACACAGTGCATCTGTAACCAACTGACTGAAACGCTGCGGCGTGTGCATCACCACGTCGATCGGCAGCGTACGGCCGCTGGCAAGCCCGCTGCGCTGCTGATTCTCCAAATCCTGCAGCGCCTGTTCAATGCGCCGCAGCGTTTGTTGATGCACCTTGCCGCGCTGATGCAGCGCGCGATCGACCGTTGCCTTGCTGACACCCGCCTGCGCAGCAATTTGTTTGATAGAGAATTTCATACCGCCGCCAAATTGAGGTCTTTTTGAGGTTTCAGTGAGGTTTTGTTAACAAAATGTAGATGCTAGGGTTAGCAATAGCAAGATGAAGATAAAAACAACCGATTGATTTTTAATATCAAAAATTATCTGAGGCTGACGCAATGCATGAGAATGTAAACACAATGTTTTCCGGAAACTATTACGTGGTGACGGGGGCAACCCAGGGGCTGGGCGCTGCGGTGGCACAACTGCTGGCCGAGCGCGGGGCCGCCGGGCTGATGCTTTGCGGCCGCAATCAGAAAGCGGGTGCCGCCCAGGCAGAGAAGTTGCGCGCTACCGGCTGCGATGCCCGATTCGTCACCGCTGACATTGCCGACCCGGCAGCCTGCCACGACGTCATTGCCGAAGCGGAAAACGCTTTCGGTACCCTGCATGGGTTGGTTAACTGCGCCGGCATGTCCGACCGCGGTACCATAATCGATACCACGCCAGAGCTGTTTGACGCGATTTTCGCCGTCAATATTCGCGCGCCCTTCTTCCTGATGCAGGAAGCCATCAAAGTGATGATCAAGCATCAGGTCGCTGGCTCCATCGTTAACATCATTACCATTACCGCGCACGGCGGTCAGTCGTTTCTCGCTCCTTATGCCGCCTCAAAAGGCGCACTGATCACCCTGACCAAAAACGTCGCCTTTAGCGCCATGCGCAACCGCATCCGGGTAAACGGCCTGAATATCGGTTGGATGGACACGCCACATGAGCATGAAATTCAGCGCCAGTATCACGACGCCGATGAGAATTGGTTAGCACAGGCGGAACGGAAACAGCCGTTTGGGCGTTTATTGAAACCACGGGAAGTGGCGCGTGCGGTGGCGTTCTTACTGTCTGAGGAGTCGGGAATGATGACCGGCGCGGTTGTCGACTTCGATCAGGGGGTGATTGGCTGCGGCGACGGCGGTTCACCCAAACCGGACCACCCACTGAGCCTGAACTAGGGAGCACATCATGACTGAAACTCTTTTTTTACAGCCTGACCGGCTTTCGGTTGATGACTTTGGCCACACATGTGAGCAGTCGCTCACATTGAGTGAATATCCACTGGCGGCCGACGCGCAAAAAAACGTGCTGATTTATCACGCTGACACGCTGATTGAGCGTGCGCAAACCGATAAAACCTCGGTATTGAGTGAGCTGCACCGGGCACTTTCCACCGGCCCCGGCGTGCTGGTGATTAAAAACACCTATCCCGACAAGAGCATCATAGAGCGCCATAACCGGGTTTTCGAGGCCATTTTCCAGGAAGAAGCCGCCAGAGGGAACGCGGGCGATCACTTTTCTACCGCCGGCAATAACGGCCGCATCTGGAATTCGCTGCAAAAGGCCGCCCAGCACGATCCCGACGCCTTTATTGACTACTACGCCAACCCTGTACTGGCGTTGGTCAGCGAAGCCTGGCTCGGCCCCTGGTATCAAATGACGGCGCAGGTCAACGTAGTGCGTCCTGGGGGAAAGGCGCAGCAACCGCACCGTGACTACCATCTGGGCTTTCAGGAAAATCAGGACGTACAACGTTTTCCGTTGCCGTTGCAACTGCTATCGCAGTATCTGACGTTGCAAGGTGCTGTAGCGCATTCTGCGATGCCGCTGGAGTCCGGCCCAACTCAATTACTGCCGTTCTCGCAACAGTATCCTGGCGGCTACCTGGCCTGGCGACGTCCGGATTTTATCGACTATTTCCAGCAACATGCCGTACAGCTGCCGCTGGAGCTGGGAGACGCACTGTTCTTTAACCCGGCGCTGTTCCATGCTGCGGGCAACAATGTCACCCGCGACCATGTGCGCATCGCCAATCTGTTGCAGGTCTCATCGGCATTCGGCAAGCCGATGGAAACCGTGAACCGCTTGAATCTGCTGCAGCAGATCTATCCGGCGTTACTGCGGCGCTATCAAGCAGGAGAGCTGCTGGGTGCGGAGTTGGCGGCGACCGTCGCGGCGGCGGCAGACGGCTACTCTTTCCCCACCAATCTGGACAGCGATCCGCCGCTGGCCGGACTGGCTCCGCAAACCCAGCAACAGTTGCTGATGCAGGCGCTGCAGGCGGATTGGGCCCCCGCGCACTTCAACCAACAGCTTGAACGCCAACAACAGTTGCGCAGTGCCTAGCGTTTCATGCCTCCTTTTCATCGGGGAGGCATGACCTTTACGGCTATACTCAGACTCTTGCCGATTTTCATAAGGACATCAGGATGCTGAGATTGACCCGTCGAGTGGCGCTAGCCGCTGCTCTGGCCGCCTTTTCTGCCAGCGTGGCTGCCGAAACGCCAAAATACGGTCAGGAACTGCAGGGCTTTCACTATCCTTACCCACTGCAACAATTCAGCTTCCCCTCGCAGGGGCAGCAGTTAAGTATGGGCTATATGGATGTTCCGCCAGAGGGAGACGCCAACGGCCGTACTGCGGTGCTGATGCACGGCAAAAACTTCTGCGCGGCCACCTGGCAGGAGACCATCAAGGCACTGAGCAAGGCGGGTTATCGGGTGATCGCGCCCGATCAAATCGGCTTTTGCAGCTCCACCAAACCGCAGCACTACCAATACAGCTTTCAGCAATTGGCGAGCAATACCCACGCGCTGTTAAATAACCTGAAAATCGGTAAAGCGGTGATCGTCGGCCATTCTACCGGCGGCATGCTGGCAACCCGCTATAGCCTGATGTACCCGCAGGCGGTGGAGCGGCTGGTGATGGTCAATCCGATTGGGCTGGAAGACTGGAAAGCCAAAGGCGTGCCGTGGCGCAGCGTCGATCAGTGGTTCGAGCGTGAATTGAAAACCTCTGCTGCCGGTATTCGACAATACGAACTGCAGACCTATTATGCTGGCCACTGGAAGCCGGAATATGATCGCTGGGTCGATATGCTGGCCGGGTTGAACAACGGGCCTGGTCATCGCCTGGTGGCCTGGAATTCGGCGCTGATTTACGACATGATTTTTACCCAGCCGGTGTACTACGAGTTTAAGGATCTGCAAACGCCGACCACTTTGATGATCGGCACCGCCGACACCACCGCCATCGGCAGCGACATCGCTCCACCTGCGGTCAAGGCCAGGCTCGGTCACTATAATCTGCTGGGCAAACAGGTGGAGAAAATGATCCCGCACGCCACCCTGATCGAATTCCCTGGCCTGGGTCATGCGCCACAAATGGAGGAGCCCGAACGGTTCAATCAGGCGCTGATCAAGGCTCTGAACCCTTAAAGGCCGGGGATGGCGCTTTAGTAAAAGGGCCGTAAGGCCCTTATCAAGCGTGGCACTCAGGCAAACAGAATGTCGCTTTGTTCCACCTGGCCGACAACGTGGATTTTGAAGTCCGCCGCATAGCTGTCGTTATGGGTATTCAGCAGTAAATCCGTCGTACCGTTAAAGGTATCGAAGTTAAGTTTAAACTCGCCTTTCTGGCCGCTGAAACTGTCGGCACTGTCGATCAATCGCAGTTCACTCAGGCTGTTGTTGAAACGCAGCCCCGAGAGGTCGATCTTGTCGATCCCGTGCTCGAAATCCTCGATCACATCGAATGCCGTAGTGGTGGACTCATTGGCATTGAGGTAAACGAAATAGTCGGCGAAGTTATTGGCGTCTTTGCCGCCCCACAGGTGGTCCGCCCCCAACCCGCCATACAACATGTCCGAACCGGCATTGCCGGCCAGCAGGTTGGCCTGTTCGTTGCCGATGATCACGTCGCGACCGCTGCCGCCAATGGCGTTCTCGATCACCGCATTATTGGCGATCGCCACGTTCTGCGTGCCACCGCCCACGCTGGAAAATGCGCCGTCATTAAGATTAATCAGCTGCTGCTGGCTGTAGCCGGAAAAATCCAGCGTGTCATTACCGCCCGCGTCCCACACCGCAAAGTTCACCGGCTTGCCGTTATCTGCCGTTGCGGTCAAGAAGTCGCGCCCGGTATTGGAATTAAAGCCGTAAACCGAATCCCCGGTGCGCGTCTCCATATTGGCACCGTACAGTTTCTGCATCGCGGCGATGTCGTCGATCATCGGGCCATAACCGTTGACCCCTTTGGTATCGGAGCCGGTGTTATTGCCGTTGAAGTAGCTCATTATCGAGTATTGTACCGAATCCTGATAATACACGGCGTCATCGATATAAGTGGGATCCCTGTCGTCGGAAGCGTCATAATCGCCAGGGTGCAGCAACCCCAACGCATGGCCAATTTCATGGGTGAAGGTCTGGCTGCTGAAATCCCCCGGCACCGGCGCTTGATGAGTCTGGAATCCCTTGTTGAACCAGACCGTACTGGCGTAAATGTTTCCATTCGTGGAATCAGAATTCGCCGGATAATAGCCAAAGGCATTGTCATCCGCTGCGCTACCATCGGCTTTCTGGGTGTAATAAGCGAAGGTGATATCCGCCCGGTGGCTCAGATCCGTGGACTGCGCTTCGGTAAAGGTGACATTCGCCACATCCGCCCAGGCCTGCATCGATTTTAACGCCTGGCTTTTAGCCGCCTCAGTCAGCGGCTCCAACCCTTTATTGGCGTTGTTCTCCGTCCCTGTTCTGCCGATAACATCCAACACATCCTGCGTCAGAAAGGAAAAGGTCAGATCTGCCGGCTGATGGAAAACGTTGTCGCCGTTGTGCGTATACCCACTGCGAGTCAGCTGATCGGCTGCGCGCTCGGAGCTGTAGTTTTCACGGGTCTTGCCCCAGGTGGTAAGCGGGCCGGTGCCTCGCTGGTTGCTGTAGAGATTGGCATTATCCAACGTCAGATAAGCGCCATAGCCCAGCCCATTGTAGATGCTGCCGGTTTGGTGATAGTAGAATTGATAGTTGGGATCATGAGGGGATGTGGCCGCCAGGCCGGTAAACGCTTCGTCATCTTGCAAAATTTCATTGTGATTGCGGTTCATCGCATTCTCCTTTACACAATAGGAATTTACTCAATTGGTGAGGCATTCAATCAAAATAACTAATGGGAACATTCCAGTTCCGCAACCCAGCATAGGGAATTAGTCTGACGGCGCAACCATACAAGAGTGCAATAATAAGCAGGCATTCCAAGTCAAATAAAATCATTAAAACAATTAAAAACAATTGATTGAAAAATATAGACCACAATAAAAAGAAGACTACTGGCTTTAATTGCTCGTCATTTATACTGCGGGTTATTCATTGATTCAGAATAAACGAGTATTAAAATCACTTATCCTTGGATCACCCAGCAACAAGGATCGTGCTATGGTATTAACGGATTTCAGTAAGGAGTGGCCGATGTCGAGATTTCTCTCTTTGCGCGCACTCAGGCGCGTTGCCCTGACAGGAGTTGTTATGAGCCTTATGTTAAGCAGCACTACCTTTGCCAGTTCACTGCCCCTGCTGGCCCCCTCTGCGCTGAAGGGGCACTGGCAGTTGAACGATGCCGAAGGCAAAGCCCCAGCCTGCCACGTTGAATTAAGCGATGAACTGATTGAGGGGACTAATGCCTACCGTTTCACCGCTTCAGAGCAGTGTCTGCAACCCTTGTCGCTCACCGAACTGCCGGTGGCCTGGCGCCCGACGCCGGACGGCATGACGCTGACCAATGCCGATGGCAGCATGGTAGCGTTTCTGGCGCTGACGGCCCCCAAACGCTATGAAGTGATGAACCATAACGGCAAGCCCCGCTTTTCTCTGACGCCGCGCCAGTAACTCACTCTGGCGGCAGCAACCCCTGCCGCCAATATCGATTACGCCACCAACAGCCCCAGTATCGCCCCGCCCGCCAACACCCATAATGGGTGAATGCGTTTGCTCATACTCAGCACCGTTGCCAGCAGGATAATCATCGCCAACGGCCAATTCGGTGCGGAAGCTTCGGCAATCAGCACGCCACTGGCCGCCACCAGGCCGACGGTCACCGGCACCAAACCGCTCTGCACCCTACGCCGCCATGGCTTATCCTTGAAGCGTCGCCAGACGCCCATCACCAACAGGGTAACCATCGACGACGGGCCGAACTTGGCGACGGAAGACACCAACAGCCCGGCCCAACCGGCCACGTGCCACCCTACCAGCGGCACAATCATCATGTTCGGCCCCGGCGCGGCCTGCGCCATGGCGAACAGCGCGCTGAACTCCTGCGCACTCATCCATTGGTGAACCTCCACCACCTGACGCTGCATTTCCGGCAGAATGGTCATGCCGCCGCCAAACGCCAGCAGTGACAGCTCGGTGAATATGATCGCCAGCGAGATCAATATGGCCATCATGAGGGATCCCTCCACCACATCAGCAAGATGCTCAGCGGCGCCAATGTCAGCATGGTCGGCAGCAAGGGCAAGCGCAGCCAGGCGATGGCGATCAGACACAGCGCCACAATGCCCAGCGCCAGCCATTTACCGCGCAGTGGCAACAGCATTTTCACCCCGGTAGACAGCAGCAAACCGGCCGCCGCCGCCGCCAGCCCGGCAAACACGTGTTGCACGTGGGCGTCATTTTGGAAGCGGGCATAAACCATCCCCAAACCGACCACGATAGCCGTCGGTGCGCTGATCAGCCCCAGCAGTGCGCAAAAGGCGCCCCGCAGGCCACGAAACTCCATGCCAACCGCGACCGAAAGGTTGATCACGTTGCCGCCCGGCAGAAACTGGCACAGCCCCAGCAGCTCGGTAAACTGCTGGCCACTGAGCCAACGACGATCTTCTACCAGCATATTTCGCGCCAGGGGCAACACCCCGCCAAAGCCAATCAACCCCAGCATCAGAAAGCCCAAAAACAACTCGCCGTTACCCGGCGGTGTTGCCAGCGGGTGATTTTTTACCGCATCAGATTCGGACATTGTTCGTTCCACATCGCTTATTTTGATGGCTGGTATGATGCGCGTCGCCATGCCATGATGTCTAATGCATTTCGGAAGCAACAAGGATACCTACAGGGTATGTCAATGATCGAACTTCGCCGCCTGCGGGCTTTCGTTACTGTGGTAGAGGAAGGCAATATCACCCGCGCCGCCGAACGACTGTTTATTCAACAACCGCCGTTGACCCGCCTGTTACAGGGGCTGGAAGAGGAATTGGGGGTAAAACTGCTGCAACGTCTGCCCCGCGGCGTACGCGTTACCGAGGCCGGCAGCGTGTTGTTCAATGAAGCGCGGGCGCTACTGACGCGGGCAGAACATCTGACCGAAGCGGTACACCGCGCCGCACGGGGCGAACAAGGTCATATCGCCATCGGTTTTACCAGCTCGGCCGCATTGCATCCCTTCGTGCCCAATCTGCTGCGTCGCTACCGTGAGATCCTGCCTGGCATTACCACTCAGTTGGAAGAGGCCGGCAGCGGCGAACTGTTGGATGCCCTGGTGGATGAGCGGCTCGACGTGGCCTTTGTCCGTTCGCCGGTTGGCGGTATTCCTGGTTTGACAATTGAGCCGGTGCTGCGCGAGCCGATGCTGATCGCCCTGCCCATCGGTCACCCGCTGGCCACCCATGACGATCAACCGCTGCCGCTGACGGCGCTGATTCAAGAAGCTTTTATTCTCTACCGCCGGCCGGCGGGTCAGGGTTTGTATGACGCCATTCTGGCTGCCTGCCACCGCGCCGGGTTCAGCCCTCGCGTTATTCAGGAAGCCCCGCGCCTGCCCGCCACGCTAAGTCTGGTGGCCGCCGGGTTGGGCTTGTCGATCGTACCGGCTTCGATGCGAAGATTAGGCGGCGACGGCATCGTTTACCGAACCATTGCCGAACAGGCTCAGCTCAGCGCGCCGCTTTATCTGGCGCTGCGCAGCAACCGGACTTCGGCCATCATCCAACGCTTTCGCGATCTGGTGGCCGAAGCCGTCAGCGAGCAGTCGCCCGGCTAATCAGACCGGTCGGCGATACGCGTCAGATGGATCACCAGATACAGCAGTTCATCGTTCGACATCTCCATCTGCAGCAGATTCTTCACGTAGTCGCGGATCAGCAGCGCGCCGCGATAGGCATGCGGATACTCCTTGGTCACCTGCGCAAAAATAAAGTCGTCTTTCGACGCCATTTGCTGCCCCTCGATCATTCGCTGTATGAAAAACTGCATATGCACTAAAAAACGCGAGTAGTTGAGAGAGTCGGTGTCGATATTGATGCGAAAGTGATATTTGATGATATTGAAAATGTCTTTCAGCATCTTCACCGACAGCAGCGTATGTTCCATGTTCTGCACGTCGGTTTGACCATTAACCAGATGAAAAGCAATGTTGCCCGCTTCCTCTTCCGGCAGCGTAATGTTCAGCCGCCGGTTAATGTGTGCCAGTGCCTGGGCCGCCACCGCGAACTCCTGCGGGTAAAAACGCTTCACCTCGAACAGCAGGCGGTTCTGGATCGCGATCCCCTTGTGATAGCGCTCAATGGCGAAACTGATATGGTCTGCCAGCGTAAAGAAAATCTGCTCGTTAATCCGCCCGTTAAGTTGCCGGTTGGCCTCCGCCAGGATCATCTGCACAATCTCGATGTGCTCTTCCGGCGTGGTTTCGATCAGCCGCAGGTAATCGCGACCCTTTTGACTGTTCTGCACCACATACACTTTCTCTATCGCGGCCGGGTCGAGAACGTCACCCACTTTGCTGTTAAAGCCAATACCCTTGCCCATCACGATAGCTTCATGGTTATCGTCATCCGCCGATAGCACCAGGCTATTATTGAGTACCTTAATGACTTTCATCGTCGCGGCCACACCCTCTGTTTTTATTATCGTTGCCGGCCATTGGAGACAATCAGCCGTTGGTACCAGTCAAAACTGCGCTTTTTGATCCGCCGCAGATCCTTCAGATCCTGCTCACCCCGGTTTACATAGATAAACCCGTAGCGCTTGGCATAGCCCTGATGGGTGCTGACCACGTCTATTGCCGCCCAGGGGCAATACCCCATCAGTTCGACGCCATCATTGATGGCCAACTGCATCTGTTCGACGTGCTGACGCATAAACTCGATGCGGTAATCGTCGTTGATTGTATCATCGGCCTGCAGCTGGTCCGGGGCGCCAATGCCGTTTTCAGTAATTAATATCGGTAAATGGTAACGTTCCGCGGTTTTGCGCAGCGTCAGCCGTAATCCGACCGGATCGATCACCCAGCCGTAGCGGGTTTTGCCGACAAACGGGTTCTCCGCCGCGCGGTAGACTCCCGGTTCCCCCAGCATGATTTGCTGATCGCCAGCCCGTGCACTGATGTCCGACGCATCGCCTCGGCTGGCGGCAATGGTGGCGGTCGAGTAATAATTTATCGCCACGAAGTCCGGTTTGCCCTGCAGCAACAGCGTCGCGTCACCGGGTTCCGTCCGTGGCGCCAACTGACGATCCAGCAGGTAACGCCAGGCCAGCGGGTTATAACGACCCTGCACGGCCACGTCGAGGAAGCTCCAGCAGCGCAGCGTTTCCCAGTTATGGGCGGCAATGGCATCCAGCGGATTGCAGGTTTCCTGATACATCGAGGTGGTATTAATCGCCGGGCCGATCTTCCCGGCCGGGCAGCGCTGATGACACAACGCCATCACCCGGGCCTGAGCCACCAACATATGGTGGCTTTGCTGATACAGCACTCGCCTGGACGGCAGCTCACCGCCCTTCGGCGTGCCAATGGCGCCCGGATGCAGGATCATGGTGTTCTGCTCGTTGATGGTCAGCCAATATTTTACCCGGTCACCAAAAGCATCAAACAACACTTCGGCATAATCGACAAAGGCATCGATGGTGGCGCGGTTCGACCAACCGCCCTGTTGCTCAAGCACATAAGGCAGATCAAAGTGATAGAGCGTTACGACAGGTTCTATACCATGGCTCAGCAGTTCATCAATCAACTGGCGGTAAAAATCCAGCCCTGCGGCATTGACCTCGCCGGTTCCCTGCGGCAGTACTCGCGTCCAGGCAATCGAGAAACGGTAGGCCTTTAACCCCAGTTCGGCAAACAGCTGCACATCTTCCCGGAAGCGATGATAGTGATCGCTGGCGACCTTAAAGTCAGCGGTTTCTGCCGGGTGATCAAGCATATCGACAATCGATGGACTTTTGCCGTCTTCGTTCCAGGCCCCCTCCACCTGATAGGCAGAGGTGGAAGCCCCCCACAGAAAATCTGCGGGGAAATCGTTCAGTTGTTGGTAAATCATGCCTGCTCCTGCTGCGCATTATTAAGGGTGATGATGGGCTGCCCAAAATCTACGGCCCCCGGTTGGCGGCAATTCAGCTGAGGAAAAGCTTCGCTGTTAACCACCAGCACCGGCGTGGTGATGTCGTAACCCAGCCCGATGATAGCCGCCAGATCAAAGCGCACCAGTTCTTCTCCCACCTGGACGCGATCGCCAATTTTAAGATCCGAAGTGAAATATTGCCCCGCCAGATTGACGGTATCGATGCCAATATGCACCAGCAGTTCGACGCCGTTGTCCCCCTTGATACCGACCGCATGCATGGAAGGCAGGAAAGTCACGACTTCCCCCGCCAACGGTGCACGCAAAACCCCTTCCTGAGGCCGTATCGCGATACCCTGGCCCAAGAGCCCCTGTGAGAACACGTCGTCGTTAACCTGTTCCAATGCCACCAGTTGACCCTTGAGCGGACTGAAAATTTGCTGTTCGCCGCCACCGACGGCCTCCGAAACCCCGGATCCCGTTTCTTCAACCGGATCGTCGAACCCCAGCATCCAGGTCAGTGCAAAAGTCACCACAATGGCAATGGCGCAGGTGATCAGCGCATGGACAATGTTCATTGGGTTTTCGCCGATAAACGCCGGCAGCGCCGCTAATCCGGGAGAAACGAAGGCATAGCGCACCAACCCACTCAGCCCGGCGTAAATACCGGCACAGCCGCCGCCGATCATAGCTGCAATCAGCGGTTTACGCAGTTTGAGCGTCACGCCGTACAACGAAGGCTCAGTGATGCCCAGCAGCGCGGTGAAACCCGCAGAGGACGCCAGCTGGCGCAGATTTTTGTTTTTGGTGCGAAAAGCCACGCACAGCGTCGCAGCGCCCTGTGCAATGTTGGAAGCCAACATGCCTGGGCCGTTAATCATTTCGAAACCGTTTTTACTCAACTGACCGGTAGCGATCGGCGTCATAGCCCAGGCCGTACCAGTGATCACCAGGAACGGCTGGAGGCCGCCCATCAGCATAGGGATCAGCCAACTGGCTTTACCGTCGACGATAGCAGCACCGGCAGCCACCAGATCGTTGAGGAAGATGCCGAACGGCCCCACCACCACCAACGCCAACGGGGCGGTCACCAACAGGATAATCATAGGCTTGGTGAAGAACTTGATCATCGTCGGCGACACTTTCTCGGCAAAACGCTCGATGTAGGACATTAACCAGACGGTGAAAATGATCGGTAACACCGAGCCGGCGTAATCCGCCAGGCGCACCGGTATCCCGACGAAATCAATCACCGTGCCCGCCGCCAGCATTTGCGCCAAATTGGGGTGCAACAAGGCGCCGGCAATGGTCATTGCCAGAATCGGGTTACATTCGAATTTAATTGCCGCGCCGTAGGCCAGCAGCACCGGCAGGAAGAAAAAGGCCGCATCGGCAATGGTGTCCAGCAGATGGTAGGTCGGACTGGCGGCATCTATCACCCCGGTCAGTTTCAGGATCGCCAGCAGCGCCTTAATCATCCCCGCACCGGTGATAGCGGGGATCACCGGCGTGAAAGTGGTTGAAATAACGCTGATAATCTGTGAAATCATCCCTCCCCGAGCAGGGGAGTTTTTCTCGCTCTGACGGCCACTGAGATCGCCAATTTCTTTTTGCATCGCACGGAAGGTTTGCTGCACGTTGTTGCCGACCACGATCTGAAACTGACCACCACGCTCCACCACGCTGATCACCCCAGGCAAGGCCTCGATCGCTTTCGCTTGTACCTTGCTGTCATCGTTAAACTCCATGCGCAAACGGGTGGCACAGTGCGTCAGTTTGCTGACGTTGCTCTTGCCCCCGACCTGCACCAAAATATCCAGACCCAACTGTTTGTAATCCATCGAATATCCCCGGTAAAAAAGCAAAAAAAAAGACCAAAATCAAAATGCGCCTCATCACAAGGAGAGGTGCATTCCTATTTTGGTCTTGCCTGCCTGAGCAGTAACACGCCGTAATAAAAATGTCTGGCGATCGCTAAGATCGCGGCAAAAGTATCGCCATAGTTACCATTTTTCGGCAACCGTCTTGGTTGCGCTTTGTGATTAACATCACCCTTTATCGAAATCGCGCTTCAACGTTGCCCGCAGAGCCTTGAGAGGCTTTTTTTGCTGATACCTATTTACTCAACCGCATAAAATAACACCTGAAACACTTTATCCACTTTAACTAAACCGGCTTCGTTTACCCTTTATTTAATAATTGATGGCATTCATTTGATACCGGTGGATGACTATTTAAGATAAGATTTAATAATTACAGCCACACTCAATTAGTAACATAAATTAATATATTATTCGCAGCTTCCTACTTTTAACCCACTATGCTTTAACCGTTGCCGAACACTTGTACTTCAGCAATAAAACACCTGCACCCAATAAAACAAAAAAATAAACCCAATCGGCCGTTCGCGCTGTGGGTCATATTTATTTGGAGGAAGTCCTATGTTATCGCGTCGTGATATATTGAAAGTTTCCGCGGTCAGCGCGGCAGCGGCCGGCGTTATGGGCGCTATGATTAAATCTGCCAGCGCCGACGAACACCGAAATATTGTTCCCCCCAGCAGCTTTCAACCCGCTGCAGATGCGCAAAGTCTTTATAAATACATCTTTAGCCACAGTAAAAAACGCAGCTTGCCCAACGGCTGGGCCAGAGAAGCCACCGTCGAACAGTTTCCGATTTCCGAAGGCGTTGCCGGGGTGGATATGGCGCTGGAGCCCGGTGGCGTACGCGAACTGCACTGGCACGCCATCGCTGCGGAATGGGCATTTATGCTGGAGGGGCACGCCCGCATCACCATCATTGATCCTGAAGGAAAATGTGAGGTGGCAGATTTCGGCCCCGGCGACGTCTGGTATTTCCCCAAGGGTTACGGCCACTCGATTCAGGCACTGGCGGAGGGCGCGCATTTTGTCCTAACCTTTGATAATGGTCACTTTTCCGAGTTCGGCACCTTCAGCATTACCGACTGGGTAGCCCATATGCCCAAAGAAGTGTTGGAAAAAAGCGTGAATATGCCGGCGGCGGTATTTTCCAAGGCAAAACAAGGTGAGGCTTATATTGTCGGCGGTGCCATTCCGCCCGCGCTGCCCTTACCAGCCCACGACGGCGGTTTAAATAACGCACCTTTGGCTCATCGCTATGAATTAATGAAGCAAAAACCTTTCTTCGAAAATGATGCCGGCAGCGTGCACTTGGTCTCTTCAAAAGAATTCCCTATTTCCACTACCATGACCGGAATTATAGAAATCGTTAAGCCTGGGGCGGTGCGGGAATTACACTGGCACCCCAATGCCAATGAGTGGCAATACTATATTTCCGGCAAGGGGCGCATGACGGTGTTCAGTTCGCACGGCCATGTACAGACCGAAGAATATTCTCCTACCGACGTTGGCTATGTTCCACAGGGTTTTGGTCACTATATCGAAAATAGGGGAGATGACGATCTTAAGGTATTAATCGTGTTGGATAATGGCATCTATCAGGACATTTCGCTGTCTGACTGGTTGGCGAAAACCCCGGCCTATCTGTTGGCGGATAACTTCAATAACGAGGTTGCCGATTGGCTGGATCGCCCCAAAGACAAACTGGTGATGTCCCGGCGCAGAACGTGAAAGTAGCGAGGGGGGATCCCCCCTCGCCACCCGTTATTGTTTACGCTGCTCCGCGACCTGTTTGGCCGTTACCTTGCCCTGTTTTTCGCCAAATTGGCCGACAACATAGTTCGCCACAGCCGCCACTTCCTCGTCCGAGTATTGAGCACCGAATTCCGGCATGAATTCATGCTGTTCACCGATGCTGATGCGCGTACCCTTGAGGATCGCCTGCACTACGCTACGGCCCTGCGGATCGTTAACCGCCGTGCTGCCGACCAATGAAGCATATTTGCTTTGGCGCCCTGTCCCGTTCCACTGGTGGCAACCACTGCAGTCTCCGGCGAACAGTCGCCGTCCCAACGAGTCTTCCTGCCCGCCCGGCAATATCGCACTGGACGAGGTTGCCCCTTTCGGCTGCAGATTGACCGCGCTGGCACTGTCCGTAGCGATAGGCTCGATATTGCGCAGGTATTTCACCAGCGCCTGATTATCCTCTGGCGTCAGGTACTGCAAGCTGTTTTCCACCGCCTCTGCCATCGGACCGGCGGCACTGCTGCGCCCTTCCGCATGGCCGGTCGCCAGATACTGCGACAGTTGCTGTTCGCTCCAGGCACCGATGCCGGTCTGCGGGTCGGGAGTAATGTTGGCCGCAAACCACCCCTGGATCAGCTCACCGCTGAGGTTTTTACTCTGATTAATGCCAAAGCCCAAATTGCGCGGCGTATGACATTCGCTGCAGTGTCCCAGTGCGGTAGCCAGATATGCGCCTCGGTTCCATTGCTCATCCTGATTCAGGTTCGGCTCGAAGCGTTTTTCGTTGAAGAACGCCAGGTTCCAAAACTTCATGCCCCAGCGCTGGTTAAACGGGAACGACAGCCCATTTTCCGGATTGGCCTGCTTCACCGGCGGCAGGCTGAACAGATACTCTTTGATCGCCAACACGTCGTCACGACTCATGGCCGTGTATGAGGTGTACGGCATTGCCGGGTAAAGATTACCCTGCGGCCCAACGCCTTCACGCACCGCACGCACAAACTGTTCGTCACTCCAATTACCGATGCCGGTGTCGGGATCGGCGGTAATATTGGTGCCGTAAATGGTGCCGAAAGGCAGTTTAAAGGCAAAACCGCCGGCGAAAGGTTTACCGCCGGGCGCAGTGTGGCAGGCCACGCAGTCGGCAGCCCGCGCCAGATATTCGCCACGCGCCAATTTATCGCTGATCCCAGCAGGGGCACCGGCGATCGGCGCCGCAGGCTCCGGGCCGACCGGTCGCAGCAGCGTATAGATCGCATAACCACCGGCCAGCACCACGATTGCCACGATCAACCATAATAGCCATCTCAGGGCGTTGCTCATGAGTTTCTCCCTTAATCCAACGCCTTGGCGGCCTGGTGGATGGCAGCGCGAATGCGCACATAGGTGGCGCAACGACAAACGTTGCCGCTCATTGCCGCATCGATATCCGCATCGCTCGGATTTTTACTCTGGGCCAGCAGTGCACTGGCACTCATGATCTGACCGGACTGGCAGTAGCCACATTGCACCACGTCCAGATTAACCCAGGCCGCCTGCACCGCTTTGCCCGCCGGCGTTTCGCCGATCGCTTCAATGGTGGTGATTTTTTTGCCTTCGGCGGCGGAGACCGGCGTCATGCAAGAACGCACCGGCACCCCATCCAGGTGGACGGTACAGGCACCGCACATCGCTATGCCGCAGCCGAATTTGGTGCCGGTCAATCCGGCCTCATCACGCAAGAACCACAGCAGCGGCATATGAGGATCGCCATCAAACGTCAGCGGTTGGTCGTTTACGGTTAAAGTTATCATGCTGTTCTCCTTGCTCAGACGCTGGCGTCACGGTTGGGACGGTGTAAAGGCAGGCTAAGTGAGCTGCGGGGTCTGCCCAGCAGTGCCAGTGCATTGCCGACTGCCGGGGCGATGGTCGGCACCCCCAACTCGCCAACGCCGGTTGGCGCTTCGGTTGAAGGCACGATAATCACCTCTATCTCCGGCATTTCGTCGATGCGCAGCGGGCGGAAATTATTGAAGTTGGACTGCTCAACCACCCCGTCTTTCAGCGTTATGTTGCCGTACAGCGCCATACTCAGGCCATACCCTATGCCGCCCTCAATCTGCGCGCGGATCACATCCGGATTGACCGCCACACCACAATCCACTGCGCACCACACCTTGTGCACGCGCGGAATGCCGCCTTCGCCGATAGACACCTCGGCAATCTGTGCCACCCGAGTATTAAACGCCTTGGCGACACCTACACCGCGTGCTCGCCCATCAATCACCTTAGCGCCCTGCCAGTTGGCGGCTTTGGCCACCGCCCGCAACACGCCGGCCTCACGCGGCGCATCTCCCATCAATGCCAGACGCCCCTCGACCGGATCCTGCCCGGTCTCCTGCAGCAGTTGATCGATAAAACTTTCCACGGCGTGACCGGTATGGGTACTGGCGACCGATCTTAATGAGGTGGTAGGCACTTTACCCGCGACGATGTGCGCGTCGCAGAGGAAGTTTTCGAAGGTGTACGGCACTTCGCTGGCACCTTCGACCATCATCTGATCGAGACCGTTAACCACCAGCGCCGTCATCGCGCTGTTAAGCGTCCAGGAGTGACCGACGACGGTATCGCTCCAGCCCACGACTTTACCGTCGCGGATCGCCCCGCGTAGCCGGTGAAGGATCATCGGCCGATACCAGCCGTTGCGAATATCATCTTCACGCGTCCATACCACCTTTACCCCGTGACCGGGACCAATGGCTTTGGCCGCGGCGGCCATATCCGCTGCCAGGTCGGGCCCGAGTTTCGGGTTGCCCAGATCGATGCGGCGGCCAAAGCTGCCGCCGGCCAAAATGGTGTCGATTTGCACTTTTTCCGGCGGCAGTTGGAACAGATCGCACAGCTGTTTATGGTCGAGGGTTTGGATTTGGCAGCCATAGCGCACCTTGACGCTCTCGCCATCCCAAAACAGATAGCCATCCAGTGGCTCCATCGGCGCATGGGCCACATAAGGGAAGGTGTATTCCGCTTCGATCACCTTATCTGCCTTATCGAAAATCTCGTCCGGCTTGCCCAGGCTTTTCGCCACTACGCCGGGCTTTTGCGCCACCTGGCGGAATTCGGCAAATATCTGCTCGGTGTCGCGCCGCTCTGCCTGCGAGTCGTCCCACTCCACCTGTAATTTTTCACGGCCCTGGATCGCCGCCCAGGTATTTTTGGCATATACCGCCACGCCGGTGTCGGTCTGTTTCACATCCACCACGCCCGGCACCTTCAGCGCCCGGCTGGCGTCGAACGAAGCCACCTTGCCGCCAAAACGCGGCGGTTTTTTGATGGTGACGGTCAGCATGTCCGGCTCATGAATATCCTGAGTGAACTGCGCCGAGCCGTTGGTCTTCGCCAACGAGTCTACGCGGTGCAAGCCACTGACCTTACCGATCAGGGTGAAATGGCTCGGATCTTTCAGGGTCAGGCTGGCAGGATCGGGTGGCGGCAGTTGGCTGGCCAACGCGGCAAACTCACCAAACCCCGCTTCGCGACCACTGGCTGCATGGCGGATCTTGCCCGCCTGCACGGTAATTTCTTCCGCTGAGGTTTTCCAGCTTTGGGCGGCGGCCTGAACCAGCATGGCGCGCGCCATCGCGCCCATCCGGCGCATCTGCTCGTAGGCGTTGGCCACCGAGCTGGAGCCGCCGGTGCCCTGAAAACCGAATGCCAGATTCTTATAAACGTTGGTATCTACCGGTGCGGCAACCACCCGCACCTGCGACCAATCGGCATCCAGCTCTTCGGCAACCAGCGTTGCCATACCGGTATAAACCCCCTGGCCCACTTCGGTGTGTTTACTGAGGACGGTGACAATGCCATTTTCATCGATCTGCACGAAAGCATTGGCTTCATAAGCGGTGTTTTCTGGCGCCTTGGTCGTCGTTGTACGAGCCAGTGCGCCAGTGGACGGCAGATAGGCGCCGATCACCAGTGCACTGGCGCCGACGATAAACCGCCGCCGGGTAAGCGGGACTTGGGGTAGTTTCATTGCTCATCGCTCCAAAATGCCGATCAACCTTAATCAATGCGGCGATATCGTTCTTTTTATCTGCGCCGTCTGCCTGCACTGACGCGACGGGCTAATAGTTAGCGTAGTCTATTATTCTGTCTGTTTAACATTCAGTCGCCGTTTTCCGTTGCTGATTCGTGCTCTGCGAGATCTCAATAGTCCTCGGAACCCTGCTCCGTCATGGCCCATGGATTGCACCAAATTGCATCAGAAACGCGCCTGATGGTGCTACGACCGCATTGGCGGCAGCAGATCGGCGGACTGGTACGGAAATTGCTTCTCCCCATCGTGGCTATGGAGGAGAAAAACATGAAAGCAATCATCATCGGTGGTGGTATTGGCGGGCTGTGTACCGCCATCGCATTGCAGCGTTGCGGGATCGATACCGAAGTCTTTGAAGCGGTCAAGGAGATCAAACCGGTTGGCGCGGCAATCTCCATCTGGCCTAACGGCGTCAAATGCCTCAACTATCTGGGGATGAAAGAACAACTGCGGGCGCTCGGGGGACCGATGCATTTCATGGCCTATCAGGAATACCTGCACGGACAAACGCTGACGCGTTTTAGTCTGGATCCGTTAATCACCAGCGTCGGCGAACGCCCTTACCCGGTGGCACGTGCCGAGCTGCAGGCCATGTTGCTGGACAGCTACGGCCGCAACCTGGTGCGCTTCGGTAAACGCGTCAGCGGTATTGAAGAAACCCCGCAGAGCGTCACCGCCTGGTTTGAAGACGGCAGCCAGGCCAGCGGAGATTTTCTGATCGCCGCCGACGGCACCCATTCCGCTATTCGGCCCTATGTGCTGGGCCATGGGGTGGATCGGCGCTATGCCGGATACGTCAACTGGAACGGGCTGGTCACCATTGATGAGTCCATCGCGCCGGCCGACCAATGGACCACCTTTGTCGGTGAAGGTAAGCGCGTGTCGCTGATGCCGGTCTCCGGTAACCGCTTCTACTTTTTCTTCGACGTTCCCTTGCCGACCGGACTGGCGGAAGATCGCAGCACCGCGCGAGCCGATCTGCAACGTTACTTTGCCGGCTGGGCCGACCCGGTGCAAAAACTGATTGCCGCCATCGATGCCGACAGCGTCAATCGCATTGAGATCCACGATATCGAACCTTTCGAACAATTGGTGCGGGGCCGCGTAGCCTTACTGGGCGATGCCGGACACAGCACCACACCGGACATCGGCCAGGGCGGTTGCGCAGCAATGGAAGACGCGGTGGTGTTGGCGATTGCCTTGCAGACCAATTCGCTGGGCATTGAGGATGCGCTGCTGCGCTATCAGGAAAAACGCAGCTATCGGGTGAAGGATTTGGTGCTGAAGGCGCGCAAACGCTGCGATGTTACGCACGGTAAAGAGATGGAAGTCACCCGCAGTTGGTACGAAGAGCTGAAAACCGAAACCGGTGAACGCATTCTTTCAGGCATGAAAGAAACGATTCTGGGCGGGCCGCTGGCCTGATCCGCCCCCCTTTTCGAGTCGAAGAGGGGCAATTCACCCTTTGCGCCGGTGAAGGCGCCCCGCTGCCAGTTCGACCACCCGATCCGCCGAGGCAATGGTTTCCGGGCGATGGGCAATCAGCAAAATCGGCAGGCCAAGCTGGCGCAGGGTATGGCTAATCAACATTTCATTATTCACGTCCAAATGGCTGGTAGCCTCATCCAGGATCAACAGCCGTGGTTTTTTATAAAGCGCCCGCGCCAACAGCAAGCGCTGTTTTTGCCCGGCTGACAGGGTGCCTCCCATTTCACCGATTAACGTCTGGTAGCCCATCGGCAGGTTGGCGATATCCTGCTCCAACTGCGCCAGCCGCGCGCATTCAACGAGCTTTTCCTGATCAACCCCTGGCGTAAAAAATGTCAGGTTCTCGGCGATAGAGCCGCGAAACAGCTGATCTTCCTGCAAGACTACGCCGATATGCTGACGTACCTGCGAATAATCCCCCTGACGATGCTCAATGCCCAGCGTACGTATCACGCCGGCCGTGGGCGAATACAGCCCTAACACCAGTTTGGCCAGCGTGGTTTTACCGCTGCCGGACGCCCCCACCAGCGCCACGACCTCACCGGGCATAATGTCCAGCGAGACCTGCGACAGGATTTCAGATTCGGTGCCGGCATAGTGAAAACTGACCTGTTCCAAACTCAGCGCGGGCCGATCTCGGGGCCAGGCGCTGGCGGACAATAACAGCGTTGAGTTGCCCTCCGCCTGCGCCGCTGCGTCTTCACGCGCCGTCAGTACGATATCCGCCAGCCGTTGGTTGTAAACATCCAGCATTTTGTAGGCAACGGCCTTGTCGATCAGGCCGCTGATACTGGCGGAAAACCGCCCCTGAAAAGACATGTAGGCCACCAGCATGCCGACTGAAAACTGCCCGGCCAACACCGCCCCGGCCCCCAGCCACAGTACCGCCGCCCCTACCAGGCTGCCAATGACGGTTTGCATAATGCCGTAAACCATCATCAGCTTGCTTTCGCGCAGTTGGGCATTGCGCCGCGCGACATTGAGGTTACGCCAAACCGTCTCCCGCGGCGTGAGCGCTCCGTTGACCCGCAGGCTCAGCACGCCGCGCAGGCTTTCGAGAAAATGGCTGGATTCCTGGGTGCCGGCAACCCAGGTATCATCCGCCGCTTTACGCAACGTACTGAACCAGAACAGGCGCAGCAGCCCATACACCATCGCGGCGGCCAAGGCGACCAGGGTCAACTTCACGCTGTAGAAAAACATCATGCTCAAGGTACCAAGGACCAAAAGCACATCCAAAAAGGCTTCGAGCAGCGTGGTGGTCAGGGTGTCCTGAATGGTGTCGACAGCATCAAATTTCGCGCTGATGTCGCCCATGTTGCGCGATTCAAACCAGTTGATAGGCAGCCGCAACAGGTGGTGAAAAACATTCGCCGTCCACTGCATATTGAAGTTGACCGCCATGGTGAGCGTCGCCCACTGGCGGGCCAGCTCCAGCAGCGTCTGGGTGGCGGCCATCAGCAGCATGGCAATGACGATCAACGTCAATAAGCTGGCGTCCAACGCCACCAGCACCTCATCAATCACCAGTTGGTTGATTAATGGGCCGAGCAGCGCAAACACTTCCAGCGCCAGCGCGAAACAGAAGATCCGGGCCAATGCCGCCTTCAGCCCCTGGGTTTTGCCGATCAGCTCCCTCAGGCGGATCTTTTTTCGCCGATCTTCGACCACAAACTGATGGGTTGGCGTCAGTTCCATCGCCACGCCGGTAAAGTGACGATTGGCCTCCTGCAGACTCATTTTCACCAGGCCGCGAGCAGGATCATGCAACTCCAGAGTTTGCCCTCGCACCCGCTTGAGCACGGTAAAATGATTCATGTCCCAGTACAAAATGCAGGGCAGCGACAACAGGTGCAGTTCTTCAAGCTCCAACTGCACCGCTCTGCCGCTCAGGTGCAGCCGTTCGGCGCAGGCAATCAGCTGCGAGAAGGTCATGCCGAGCTGCGAAACTTTACACTGCGCACGCAGCGTAGGCAGATCTATGCGATGCCCATACCAACCGGCAATCATCGCCAGGCACGCCACGCCGCATTCTGCGGACTCCGTTTGGCGTATCAGCGGCAGGCGCTTTCGCCAGCCCCAGTTAAGCTCTTGTGTAACGTCCATGTTTAGATTCTTCCTTGCAGACTCCATAACGGTTCCAGCAGCCACTCGTAAAGGCGGCGGCGATCCAACTCCACGTCTGCGGAGACGGTCATCCCGATGCGCAATGGTTCCTGGCGGCCATAGGCGGTGATGGTGGTTTTTTCCAGCGCCACGATGACGCGGTAATGCCCTTCGTTTTCCTTCCAGGTCATCGGATTTTGCTGCATGACGTCATTGGCGCTCAGGCTGGCATCGGTGATGGCACGGGTGGCGCCATACTGCACGCCAAACTTTTCATAGGGGAAGGAGGCAAAGCGCAGCCCGACCCGTTGGTGAGGTTTGATAAAACCCACCGCTTTGCTGGGCGCGAAGAGTTCAACCTGCAGCTCGGCACCGTCAGCGACCATCATCAGCAAAGGATCGTTTTGCTTGACCGTCTGCCCCGCCCGGGCCAGCACCACGGCGATGTGGCCATTCACCGGCGCAGTGAGCGTGTGCTCACGCTGGGCAACCAGTTCTATTTCCTGTTGCCTGATGCCCTGCAACTGTCGTTCAAGTTCGGCGTCACGCCCTTGTTGCTGTTGCGCCAGCGTCCGCAGTTCTGAGGCCGCCGCGGCAAGCTCGCGCTTTAACCGCAGCTGCACCTGACGCTGTATTTCTACTTTTTCCCGCGCCGTCGATAACGTCATTTTCTGCTGCTGAAACTCAAGTTCGGAAACGTAACCTTTGCCAATCAGCTTGCGGTAGCGTGCCATCAGCGAATGCGATAATTCCGCCTGTTGCTTCACCTGCACCATTGCCGCTTCTGCGCTGGCCAGTTCATCCTTCAGTTGCGTCATGCGCTGGCGCACACCGACTTGCTGTAAAATCCGGGTTGCCAGTTCCTGTGCGCGTTGGCGCTCCAGCATGTGATATTGACGTTTTAACGAGTCGGAAACCGACGCCAGCGTCGCGGTACCCTGACCATTGAAATATTCGCCGCTGAGCCGATAAAGTGCCTGGCCGGCTTTGACTGTCGCCCCCTCCTTCGCCAAACGTTCTGTAACCTGTCCGGAGCTGCGGGCAACCACCTTGATCAAGCCGCTGGATGGCATCACCACTCCGTCCAAACGCGCTTTACGGGTATATTCACCCAGGATCAGAAATAGCCCGATAGCCAACACCAGCAAGATGCTGGCCCAGGCATAGGCGGTCAGACTGAGGCTGGCAGGAATAATCACCTCACCCTCAGCTTTGTTGACCTGCGCAGCAAAATAACCCTCACGATAAATCTGGGGAGAACGTTCTGACATGGGGGTTACACCTTTATCGGGATCTTGGGTCGATAATTATCTTACTGACCGCGACGTTTCCATTTACGGACAAATCTTCGCGCCGAAGTATATATTAACCTCATAAAAGTCATTGTCCCTAGCAGCACAAGAAAATAAATCATCCACTTAGCCATTTCACAAGGGATATCAAATCTAAATATACCGCTATATTGGCTAAGCCCCACAATATAAAAAAGATTATGGGATAACGTAATGGCAAAGAGTATAATAATAAAACCTGCCAGACATGTTTTCACACTCCCTCTCTGAAGAGCGAAAAGGAGATATAGATATAAATACACACCGCCGACATGTCAATATATAAAACCATTTCCGTCGATAGAAAAAGCGAACTAAAAAGAATAAATTACTCGAAACACTTAATTACATCGCCAATATATACCGACCATTTTGCAATCGCATAAAGTATTATTTATTCAGATTTAATTAACGCCATTCCACAATATTTCAATTCCCAAAGCCAACAGCCCCACAAAGAAACAGCGACGAAATACCGCAGGGCGACAATGCCGGCGCAGTACGCCACCCAACCACATCCCCACCAGCGCAGGAAGCAATGCCAATAATGAGGTGCCTAGCAACGCCCCCGGCAATGCCTGTTGCCACGCCAGTCCGGCGGCTAATGCCAACGTTGAAACGGTGAATGACAGTCCCAACGCCTGCACCAGATCGTCACGCGCCAATCCCAATGCGTTTAAATAAGGAACCGCCGGGATCACGAATACCCCGGTAGCCCCGGTAATCAGCCCGGTAAGTACACCACATAAAGGCCCCAACCTGCGTTCAGCCGTCGATGATAGCTGCCACTGAAAACGGCTAAAACCCAACAGCGCGTAAACGACCAGACAGGCTCCCAACGCTATCGGTGCCAACCGATTATGACCGGCGGTCAAAGTGCCCGTGGTCAGCATTGTCCCCATGGCGACACAGACCATCATCGGCCACAATCTGCGGCAAAGTGCACGGACGTCCGGCCCGGTGAACAGCTGCCAGAAGTTGGTCACCAGCGACGGCACCAACAACAGCGCCGCAGCCTGTGCCGGGGGCATCAGCAGGCTGAGTAACCCCATAGAAACCGTCGGCAGCCCCAGTCCAATCACTCCCTTTACCGTGCCCGCCAGCATAAAGATGCCCAACAGGGCTAAAATTTCGGGTAGCGTCAACGTCATAGGTCTATCCTTCCTCATTATCCCTTAGTGCATGGATTGTCCTCAGCCCTTGCCTGCCGCACAATGCGGCATTCGCTGAGCCAGCCTGAGGCAAATACGTAGGAGAAGCCGATGCATTTTGATTTTACCGACCTGCGGTTGTTTATCGCCGTGACAGAGGCGGGCAGTATCACCGCCGGGGCCGATCGTGCCTGCCTGTCGCTGGCATCGGCCAGTGCCCGCATTCGCGGGCTGGAACAACAGGCCGGCGTTCAGCTTTTGGCCCGGGGTGCACGGGGAGTACAAACCACCCAGGCCGGTGAATGCTTGCTGGGCCATGCTCGTCTGTTGTTACAGCAAAGCGAACGGCTACGGGGGGATATGGCAGAGTTTTCCCCAGGCAACGCCTGCCATTTGCGTATTCTGGCCAATACCGTCGCTGCCAGCGCTTTTCTCCCGGAGCTGCTGGCCGACTATCTACTGCTTAACCCACAGACGGACATTGCGTTGGAAGAATTGCCCAGCACGGCGATCTGCCAGTCGATCCTCGATCAGACGGCGGATATCGGCATTGTCGCCAACCACGCCGACCTGCGCGGGCTGGAAAACTATCCCTTCCGCCAGGATCGCCTGGTGCTGGCGCTACCGGTCGATCATCCGTTAGCCGGCCGCGCCAGCGTCAGTTTTAGCAAAACGCTGGCATATGACTTTATTGGCTTGAGCGACGACAGCGCGCTGCAAAAACATTTGGCGCAACACGCCCTACGCAGCGGCTGCCCAATGCATTTACGCGCCCGGGCAGGAAGCTTTGAAGTGGTATGTCGAATGGTATCGCGTGGTGCCGGTATCGCCGTGGTACCGGAGGAGATTGCCCGGCAATCGCCGGGCATGCCAGTCAGGATTATGGCGCTGGACGATGCCTGGGCCACACGCCAGCTGTCGATTGTGGTGCGTCAGTTGGCCGAATTACCGCTACCGGCGCAGCGGCTTATTGCTTTCCTGCAACCGCAATAGCTGCTCTGTCATAACCTGTGCCCTTTATTTATTGTCGGCGCGATGGCGGTGGCTGGCCAAGGTAGTTAACCGTTGCTCCGTTCTCGGAGTCCAACTTATTGGAAGGTGCAATGCCTGTCCGCCGCCTCGCCCATGCGTTGCAGC
The DNA here is from genome assembly GCF_014164835.1 of Serratia sp. OS31. Taxonomy (NCBI): domain Bacteria; kingdom Pseudomonadati; phylum Pseudomonadota; class Gammaproteobacteria; order Enterobacterales; family Yersiniaceae; genus Serratia; species Serratia sp. OS31. The sequence goes on from NZ_JACJFQ010000007.1 coordinate 27,356, forward strand.
AAGCGATGACCGATATTGTTACTCCAGTTGAAGCTGTTTTGCAGTACCACCACCGCCGTCCTGTGGCGCAAGTCCAGGCCGATATAGCTGGAATAGCCGCCGATAAATCCTACCTGATAGGTAATCTGCTGTGCGCCTATGTCATCCGCAACCCAGGCAATGGCTGCCGCCTCTTTACTGCGAGCAAAATGTACCGTCAATGAATCCTTCAGCGCCTGATCCAGCGCCGCCGACCCCGTAGGTTCAAAATGCGCTCGAGCATAGCGCAGCAGATCGTCGGCATCGGTATAGAGCCCCGCCGCCCCCATCATATAAGAAGAAAACTGCCAGTCAGGCACCGGCTGCCCACGCCGAATAAATTTCGGCTGATCGCCGGCATGGCCAATGGCACGTTGAGCATAGCCAGGCAAACTCTGCGCAGCATAGCTGGTGTGGGTCAGCCCCAAGGGCTGGAGGATATTTTCGGTGGTCAGGCTGTCGACCGTTTTGCCGGTTCGCCGTTGCAAGATGTAATCCAACAGTGCGTAGCCTAGGTTGGAATAGCGAGGTTCTTCGGTACCTGGCGCGTCGAAAGTCGCCAGATAATCGAGAAATTCGGGGGTATCGAGCGAGTGATAAAAATTATCACCGGTGAATAAATAGCGGACAAAAGCGCCCAGCATGTCCGGCGTCATCATCTGGCGTGGCAAGCCCGAGGTGTGAGTTACCAACTGCAGCAAAGTGATGTTCTTCGCGTCCGCACTGAGCGGTGTTCCGGCAGGCAGCAGCATCGCCAGCGTATCATTCCAATGCAGTATCCCTTTGTTGACCAGCACCACCGTCACTTCTGCAATAAACCCCTTGCTGACCGAGCCTACGGCAAACAAAGTCTTACCGTTCACCGGGTAGCGATAACGCGTATCCGTTACGCCATAGCCAAAGGTTTTCGCTTGCCCATCTGCCGTCAGGATCCCCACCACCAATCCGGGCGTTTGACGTTCTTCGATCATGGGCTGCGCCAGGCTGTCGACTTCAGCCTTCAGATCTCCGCTGCAGGCCAGACGCTGACTGTCCAGCGCCGAGGCATCCGTCGGCATGCGCGAAAGCGTGCCACAGGCGCAGAGCAGCAAAGGCGTAGCGAGAGCGACAAACCGTTTTAGGGGAATATTTATCTTCATTGCTCACGGGCCAAAAATATCCGGCGCATGATAAACCATCGTTTCGGCAATGTCCCCACGAAAAAAAAGGACACAAGATAACTTGCGTCCTTCAGGGGCTTTTGGGCTAATCCCGCGAGCTGTTATTCGTCTTTCAGCCCGCGGTTGATCAACATCGGCTCGATGCTGGGTTCCTTGCCGCGCCACTCGACGTAGAGTTTCTCCAGATCCTGACTGTTACCGCGCGAAAGAACCATGTCGCGGAAACGCTGGCCGTTCTCCGCCGTCAGGCCGCCGTGCTCGCTGAACCACTGGAAGGCGTCATCCGCCAGCATTTCAGTCCACAGATAGGCGTAGTAGCCGGCGGCATAGCCGTTACCCCAGATATGTTTGAAGTAGCTTGAGCGATAGCGTGGCGGCACGTAGCTGAGATCGATCTTGTCCTTCATCAGCGATTCGGCTTCGAATTTATCCACGTCCTGCTGCGGCTGATCGGCGCTCAGCATATGCCAGTGCATGTCCAACAGTGCCGCAGACAGCAGCTCGGTCATGTCGTAGCCCTTGTTGAACTTGTCGGCTTTTTTGATTTTATCGACCAGTTCCTGCGGCATGGCTTCACCGGTTTTGTAGTGTTTGGCGTAATGCGCAAAGACTTTAGGATCGCTGGCCCAGTGCTCGTTGAACTGCGATGGGAATTCGACAAAATCACGAGCGGTATTGGTACCGGAAAGGCTTGGGAATTCCTGATCGGCAAACATACCGTGCAACGCATGACCAAATTCGTGGAACATGGTGATCACGTCGTCGTAAGACAGCAGCGCCGGCTGGCCTGCTGCCGGTTTGGTAAAGTTGGCAACGTTGTAAATCACCGGTTTGGTGCCTTTCAACTTCGACTGTTCGACGAAGTTGCTCATCCAGGCGCCGCCGCCTTTGTTGTCGCGTTTAAAGAAGTCGGTATAGAACAGCGCCATCGATTTGCCGTCTTTATCGAACACCTCATACACACGCACGTCCGGCTGGTAAACCGGGATATCCTTACGTTCTTTGAAGCTGATGCCGTACAACAGGTTGGCGGCATAGAACACGCCGTTGTGCAGCACATTATCCAATTCGAAGTAAGGTTTGATCTGCGATTCATCCAGATCGTACTTCGCCTTGCGCACCTGTTCGGCATAGAACTGCCAATCCCAGGCGGCAACCTTGAAATCGCCTTTCTGCTGGTCGATCACCGCCTGAATGTCTTTGGCTTCGCGTTCGGCACGCGCAGTGGCTGCCGGGACGATATTACGCATGAAGCTCAGCGCCGCATCCGGCGTTTTGGCCATTTGGTTTTGCAGCTTCCAGGCCGCATAGTTCGGGAAGCCCAAGAGTTTGGCCTGTTCGGCACGGACTTTGGCCAGGCGGGCAATCGTCTGGCGGGTGTCGTTGCCGTCACCCTTTTCTGCCCGGTTCCACGAAGCGTCAAACAGCGCCTTGCGGGTATCTCGATTTTTCAGGCTTTGCAAGTCCGGCTGCTGGGTGGTGTTTTGCAATACCAGCAACCACTGCTTGTCGAGTTTACGCTCGCCGGCGGCCTGAGCGGCAGCGGCAAGTTCGCTTTCGGATAGCCCGCCCAGTTTGCCTTTGTCGGCGATAGCCAGCGCACCGTCTTTGGTCGCCGCCAACAGCTTGTTGGAGAACTGGGTGCTCAGCGTCGCCGCTTCCTGGTTCAGCGCCTTCAGCTTGGTTTTATCGGCATCGGACAGATTGGCCCCCGCCAGCTCGAAGTTTTTGTAAGTCACTTCCACCAGGCGACGTGATTCCGCATCCAGCTTCAGCGCATCGCGCTGCTGATATATAGCCTTGATGCGCGCGAACAGTTTGCTGTTGAGCATGATGGCGTCGTCCAGCGCCGCCAGCTTGGGTGAACTTTCCTCATCCAGCTTTTGCAACGCGTCGCTGGTATTGGCCGACGTCATGGCACCAAACACGTTCATCACTCGCGACAGCAACGCCCCAGACTGTTCCAGCGCCACGAAGGTATTGTTAAAATCAGGCTTGGCCGGGTTGTTGGCAATCTTCTCCACTTCCTCCAGCTTTTGCTTGATGCCGGCATCAATCGCCGGAGCGTAATCGCTTTCTTTGATCAAATTGAATGGCGGCGCCTGGAACGGCAGGCGACTTTGGTAGAAGAACGGGTTCTGGTTCTTTTTATTGTCGTGCTGGTTGGCTTCACCGGTCACGTTAGCCTCCTTCGCCTGACCACTCGGCAACGCGCTATGGTCGGCGTGCGGGTTAGTTTCTGCTGCCTGTGCCTGCGAGCTCAGCGCCATGCCGATCGCCAACACCAATGTAGATAAACGCATCAAATCGAAACTCCTCCATGTTCACAGAATAAATTGCGCGGGAACCCCAGTTCCCAGGCCACATCCTAGCTTAGGCGCAGTTGGCAGTTTGAGCAAAAACAAGTGATTAGAATGTTGAGTTGGCCTAAGCATCAGGCTTTTTGGCCTTCGGTTTAATGAAAACCTTTTCAGCGTAAACCTTGCCCATAGCAGGCAATAACCTCCCCGGCTACCGCCACCGCGATCTCCGCCGGCAGTTTGCCCTTCACGTCTGGCAGGCCCAGGGGGCAGCGCATGGCGGCGATTGCCGTTTCGCTAATACCGCGTTGGCCGAGCTTGTATTCGAAGCGTTTGCGTTTGGTCAGCGATCCGATCAGGCCAAAGTACCCTGCGTCGCCGCGACGTAAAATTCGCTCCGCCAGCGCCAGGTCCAGCGCGTGATCGTGGGTCATGACGATGAAGAAACTGCCCGGCGGCATGGCGTCGACGATCTCCAGCGGCTCATCGCAGATTTCTTGCTGTACCCCGGCGGGAGTAACCAGCGGAAATTCCGCAGCGCGGCCGTCCACCCAGCGCACCCGGCACGGTAGCGTGGCGAGGATATTCACCAGTGCGCGCCCGACGTGGCCGGCACCAAACAAAGCGATTTGCGGGCGCGGCGAGATCATCGGCTCGAACAGCACGCTGGTGGTGCCGCCGCAGCACTGGCCCAGTCGCGCCGCCAGCGGAAAACGTTCCAGCCGTAACTGCGGCGCGGCCTGTTGCAGCATTTCGCGGGCAATCGCCAATGCCTGAAACTCCAGATGGCCGCCGCCGATGGTATTCACCGCACGTCCGGCGGTTACCAGCATTTTACTACCGCGATTGCGTGGCGTAGAGCCTCGTTCATCGACCAGCGTCACCAGTACGCAAGGCTCACCGCATCGCCGCAGCTCGGCCAGTACCTCAATCCACTCGTCCATCGCCGTTCTCCTGCACCCTATCTGTGACAACGTCACCATGTAACATCTGCTGCACACCCCACAACACCCTTTCCGGTGTGGCCGGTGCGTCGATGGTCGGTTGCCGTTGATAATCCGCCAGGCTGGCGACCGCGTCTTTGATTGCGCACCAGACCGAAATGCCCAGCATAAACGGCGGCTCGCCCACCGCCTTGGAGTGAAATACCGTGTCCTCCGGGTTTTTGCGGTTTTCCAGCAGCCTGACGCGCAGATCGGCAGGCACATCGCCGATAGCCGGGATTTTGTAGCTGGCAGGCCCGTTAGTCAGCAACTTCCCTTGTTCGTCCCACACCAGCTCTTCGCTGGTCAGCCAGCCCATGCCCTGCACAAAGCCCCCCTCGACCTGGCCGACGTCGATTGCCGGGTTCAACGAGTCGCCCACGTCGTGCAGGATGTCGGCGCGCAGCAGTTTGTACTCGCCGGTCAGGGTGTCGATCACCACCTCCGCGCAGGCCGCACCGTAGGCGAAGTAATAGAACGGATGACCGCGAGCCTGGTCGCGATCGTAAAAAATTTTCGGCGTGCGGTAATAGCCGGTGCTGGCGAGCGAAACCTGATTGAAATAGGCCTGTTCGACCACCTGTTCAAAGCTGAAATAACGCTCGGCCACTTTGACCTGACCGTTTTTGAAAATAATCTGCTCCGCACTCACCTGATGCTGTTTGCTCAGCATCTCGATCAGCCGCTGTTTAATGATCAGCGCGGCATTCTCCGCCGCCTTGCCGTTGAGATCCGTGCCGGATGACGCCGCCGTCGGCGAGGTATTCGGCACCTTGCCGGTATCGGTAGCGGTGATTTGAATACGTTCGATGTCCACCTGGAACACTTCGGCGACAATCTGCGCCACTTTGGTGTTTAGCCCCTGGCCCATTTCGGTGCCGCCGTGGTTAAGTTGAATGCTGCCGTCGGTGTACACCAGCACCAACGCACCGGCCTGGTTAAGGAAGCCGGCGGTGAAGGAAATGCCAAACTTCACCGGCGTCAGCGCCAGCCCTTTTTTCAGGATCGGATTTTGCGCGTTGAACTGACGGACAGCCTTACGGCGTGCCTGATAATCGGCACTGTGCTCCAGCTCTGCGGTGATTTCCTGCAGCAGGTTCTGTTCCACCGGCTGGTGGTAATGCGTGACGTTGCGTTGATCCTTGCCGTAATAGTTGGTTTTTCGCACCGCCAGCGGATCGAGCGCCAGGTAGCGTGCAATATGATCCATGACCTGCTCAATCGCCATCATGCCCTGCGGCCCGCCAAAGCCCCGGTAAGCGGTATTGGAAGCGGTGTGCGTTTTACAGCGGTGGCCGGTAATCAGCACATCTTCCAGAAAATAGGCGTTATCGGCGTGGAACATGGCGCGATCGACAATAGAACCCGAGAGGTCGAGCGAATAGCCGCAGTTGCCCGCCAGGCTGATTTTCACCCCGTGCAGCAGCCCGCTGTCGTCGAAACCTACGTCATATTGAATATAAAACGGGTGGCGCTTGCCGGTGATCAACATATCATCGCGGCGGTTAAGGCGCATTTTGGCCGGTCTTCCGGTGAGATGCGCCACCACGGCGCACAAACACGCAGGACCGGCAGCCTGAGTTTCCTTACCGCCAAAGCCGCCGCCCATGCGCCGCGTATCGATTGTCACTCTGTGCATTGGCAGGTTGAGCACCGAGGCCACCAACTTTTGGATCTCGGTCGGGTTCTGGGTTGAGGAATACACCAGCATGCCGCCGTCCTCGGCCGGCATCACCGAGGCAATCTGGGTTTCCAGATAAAAGTGTTCCTGACCGCCGACATGCAGCTCCCCCTGAATGCGGTGTTTCGCCTGCGCTAACGCGCGGTCGGCGTCACCCCGTTGATGACGATGCGCCTCCTGCACCAAAAAACCTTCCCGTAAAGATTGAGTGACGTCCAACCGTGCCGGTAAATCCTGATAGGTCACTTTAATCGCCTGAGCGGCACGCCAGGCAATCTCCGGCTCTTCCGCCGCCACGACCGCAATGACCTGTCCGACGTATTCCACCTTATCTTTCGCCAGCAGCGGATCGCCATGCGTTAAAGGGGCAATATCCAGTTCGCCCGGTACGTCCTGCCAGGTGATCACCCGCACCACGCCGGGAAAGTCGGAACAGGCCGACAGGTCCAGCTTTTCGATCTGCGCATGCGCCCGTTCGCTCAGCCTGGCCGCCAGATGCAATTGGTTTGGAAACTCAAGCCTGTCGTCTATGTATTGCGCCTCCCCGCTGACGTGCTTGTCGGCGCTCTCGTGCTTGCGGCTGCGGCCTACGCCGCTGGTTAACGACTGGCGAAAACGTTCGGCCAGGTGTTCCTGAGTGGGTTCGGTACCTTTGCGATTACTCATGAGCGGTCACCTCAATCGCCAGTTGCGGCGCTGTCAGCGCAATGAAGTAGCGTCGCAGCAGGTTTTGCGCCACCAGCAAACGGTAAGCGCTGCTGGCGCGGAAATCGCTCAACGGCGTAAAGTCCTGCGCCAACGCCCGTGCCGCTTGCTCAAGGGTTTCTCGCCGCCAGGGCTGCCCCACCAGTTGCTGCTCGCAGAGTACGGCGCGTTTCGGGGTAGCGGCCATGCCGCCGAACGCCACGCGGGCACTGCGGATAACGCCCTGCTCAAAGGTCAAATTGAAAGCGCCGCATACCGCCGAAATATCGTCTTCCAGACGTTTGGATACTTTCCAAGCACGAAAGTCCGCCGGTGCGCTGGCAGGCAGTACGATACTTTCAATAAATTCCCCCGGCTGCAGTGCGGTTTGGCGGTAGCCAAGGAAGAAGTCGTTCAACGGCAGTTCACGCTGGGTAGCACCACAGCGCAGGATCAGCAGTGCGTCCAGCGCCAGCAATAAGGGCGCACCGTCGCCAATCGGTGAAGCATTGGCAATATTCCCTCCCAGCGTGCCCTGATTGCGGATCTGCTGGGAAGCAAAACGCGCCAGCAGTTCACCAAAGGCCGGATGATAATTGGCCAATATGGGATACAAATCGCTCAACGCGGCGCCGGCGCCAATCACCAGACGATCGCCCTGCCAGCTTACCTGCCTGAGCGCCTCAATTTGGCCAATAGCGATGATCAGCGGGATATCCTGATGCCGCTGGGTGATTTCCAGCGCCAGATCGGTCCCACCGGCCAGCAGTTTGGCCTGCGGGTGCTGTTGATAGAGCTGCGCCAGCTCATCGAGGCTCTGCGGCAGCAAACAGCGCTTGCCCTCAGCCTCTAGCGGCGTTGCGGCACGGATGGCCTGCAGCCGTTGCAACGTTTGTGGCTGGTGGTGGTCGAAGCTGTCTGGCTTAGGGTTATCGCACGCCTGCTGCGCCGCCGCCAAAATCGGGCGATAGCCGGTACAGCGGCACAGGTTGCCGGCCAGTGCCTGCTGCGCCTGTTCGCGTTGATAGGACGCTGTGTTTTTCTGCAGGCAGAACATCGACATCACGAAACCCGGTGTACAAAAACCGCACTGTGAGCCGTGGCAGTCGACCATAGCCTGCTGCACGCCGTGCAATTCCCCCTGCTGTTTCAGATCCTCTACGGTGATCAACTGTTTGCCGTGCAACGCGCTGACGAAGGTCAGACAGGCATTAACGCTGCGATAACGCAGCCGATCGCCTTCCGGCTCGGCCAACACCACGGTGCAAGCGCCGCAATCACCGGACGCACAGCCCTCTTTGGTGCCGCAGCGGCCAAGGTCACGCCGCAGGTAGTTCAGCACCGTGGTGTTGGGATCGAGCGCGGTTTCACTTTTCAGGGTTTGATTAAGCAGAAACTGGATCATGCCGCCTCCTGGCACTTGGCCGGCCGGTACACCACTTTGCCGTCGACGTAAGTACGATAAACATTGCGATCGTCACCCAGCGTCATCAGCACAAACAGCTGCTCCGCCAGTTCGCGGCTGTTTTCATGTCGCAGCTTTTGCAGCGGCGACACGGCCGGATCCAGCACCACAAAATCCGCCTCTTTGCCCACGTCGAAGTTGCCGATTTTGTCGTCGAGCGACAGGGCTCGAGCTCCGCCCAGCGTCGCGTGGTAGAAGGCTTCACAGGCGGAAAGCTGATAGCGCTGCAGCTGAGCGACCTTGTAAGCCTCACCCAGCGTTTCCAGCATGTTAAAGGTGGTTCCGGCCCCCACGTCGGTACCGATGCCCAGCCGGACCTGCTTCTGCCAGGCCTTTTGCAGGTTGAACAAACCGCTGCCCAGAAACAGATTGGAGGTTGGGCAAAAGGCGATCGCCGAGCGGGTTTGGCACAGGCAATCCCACTCCTGTTCTTCCAGATGCAAACAGTGGGCAAACACGCTTTTCTCTCCGGTCAGCCCGTACTGGTGGTAGACGTCCAGGTAGCTGCGGCTGTCGGGGAATAACTCTTTCACCCAGGCCACTTCATCAAGATTTTCGCTCAGATGGGTGTGCAGGTAGGCGTCCGGAAATTCCTGGCGCAGACGCTGCACCTGCTCAAGCAGCGCCGGGGTGCTGGTGGGCGCAAAGCGCGGCGTAATGGCGTAACTCAGCCGCCGTTTGCCGTGCCAGCGTTCAATCAGCGCACGCGTTTGCCGGTAGCTCTGTTCCGGGCTTTCCAGCAAGGCTTCCGGCGCATGGCGATCCATCATCACCTTACCGGCAATCAAGCGCATATTCAGCGCCGCCGCCTGGCGGAACAGCGCTTCGACCGACTGAGGATGCACGGTGCCAAACACCAGCGCCGTAGTGGTGCCGTTGCTTAACAGCTGCTGCAGAAAGAATGCCGACATTTTGTCTGAGTGCTGTTCGCAGCAGAATTGGCTTTCAGTCGGGAAGGTATAGTTTTTCAGCCACGTCAGCAGTTGCTCGCCATAGGCGCCGATCATTTCGGTTTGCGGGTAGTGAATATGGGTGTCGATAAAGCCCGGCACGATCAGCTTGTCCGGGTAGTGGTCTACCTCAAACCCCGGCGGCAACAGCGACTCGCCCTGCTGCCAGCTGCCGAACCAGACAATCGCGCCTTCATTGAGCAGCATTAACCCGTCAGCAATATGTCGCAGTTGTTGACCTAATTGCTGCGGATGATCCACGCAGGCCGCGATGTCGAAAAAATTGCCACGGATCGCCGTGGTGAATGGCACGTTCATTTTGCTTTCCTTCTCTACCGACCAGCGCACAGCATCCGGCTGAGTCAATTCAGCCTGGAGAGCGATGGCGGTCTTTTTATCGATCGCAGATGTTGATTTAAGAATAGCAAGCCGCGTGCCAGTCGGTTTTTTATTGGGTATTTATCTTTAAAAACAGAAAGATAAAATTCATCGAACAATATTCCGAGCCAACAAAAAATAAGCAGAATATAAGCAAACGGTTGCTCTGAAATAGCAACCGTTTGCTTATATTGGATTAATGATTAGCCTGCACCATTATTGGGCAAGAATATAAATCGAAGGAGGGATTTTATGACTTCAATAACACTTCATAACGGGGGTTGAATTCATCAAACAACGGCAGTGCCGCCGCCCCCAATGCGGCGGTATCCGCACCGGTGGTGCCCAACCGCACCCGCAGGCCATCGAGGTATTTGCTGCGCACCGAGCGATGCAGCGGCGCCAACCGTTTGATCAGTTGCGCCACGAGGCTTTCCGGCATCAGGCCGCCGATAATCACGGCTTCAGCGTCGAACATGCATTCGACGATGTTGATCGCCTGCCGTAACGCAGGCACCGCTGAATCCAGCCAGGCGTCAATCTGCGCCTGCGGCAACGCCAGCAAGTCTTGCGGCCTGGCACTCATCGGATCCAGCCCGCAGCTCTCGTAGGCCGCCTGCAGCGAGACATAACGCTCCAGGCATCCCTGGTTACCGCAGTAGCAGGTGCGCCCGCCCGGTTGCACAATCATGTGGCCGACTTCACCAGCATTGTGCGCATGGCCGGTATAAATTCGGCCATCGGTGAAAATCCCCGCGCCAAGCCCGGTACCGAGATACAAATAAATAAACGAATTCAGCTGTCTGGCTACGCCGTGCAAACGCTCGCCGATGGCGGCGACGGTGGCATCGTTCTCCAGCGTCACCGGCAGGCCGCTTTGCGCGTTAAGTTCAGCCACCACATCGATATTTTCCCAACCGTTGAGCGTGGTTGGCCCCACCGACGAAATCCCTTCCACGCCAAACGGCCCCGGCATCACCACGCCGATCCCCAGCATTTTTCCCCAGGCCAGATCCGGCTGCTGGCGCATTTCTTGCAGTACATCACAAATCAGTTTCAAGGTCGCAGCAGGTTGCGGCTTTTGCACCATAATCAGCCGGTGGAAACGTACGCTGCCTGACAGATCAACCACGATCATCAGCAGGGACTGGTGATCCAGATGAATGCCGATGGAATACGCACTGTCTGGGTTAAGGGTCAACGGCGTCGCCGGCTGACCTCGCCCGCCGGCACGACGCGGCAGGTGCGAGGAGAGAATGCCGGCTTGTTCCAGCTCGGTTGCGATGTTTGAAACGGTTTGCGGCGTCAGTGAGGTCAGCCGGGCAATTTCGGCACGGGTCAGTTCTCCGTGCAGACGGATAGCCTCTATCACTACGCGCCGGTTGTGTGCGCGAGCATGTTCAAGGTTAGTGCCGGACGTCGTCATAACTGCCTATGCAGAAAGGGAAATCGTCTTTGCAGTATGGTGCCCTCCAATAAAGCAATCAAATTGATTTAAAAATCTTTTTAACACCGGAGAACACACAATGAAAAGCCATACCCTTGCCGCTACGGCAGTCTGTACTTTGTCTGCCCTGGCGCTCAGTCTCTCATCCGCCTATGCCGCTCCCACGCAAATTAGCGCGTTGTTTATGACCCAGGCGGCCTACAGTGAAAACGATATCCGCGCCATGACCGCGGACTTCAGCAAACAACACCCGGATATCACCGTTAATCTGGAATTTGTCCCTTACGAGGCGCTGCACGATAAAATCGTCGCAGCGCGCGGTGCCGGCAGCAAGGGTTACGACGTGGTGCTGTTCGACGCCATCTGGCCGGCGGAGTTCACCAAGTTCGGCCTGCTGCAAGACGTCACCGCGCGCATCAGCGCCGACGACAGCGCCAAAATCTTTGCCGGCGCCATGACCACCGTCACCTACAAAGACAAGCGCTGGGGCATGCCGTGGATCCTCGACACCAAATACCTGTATTACAACAAGGCCATGCTGGCCAAGGCCGGGATTGCCGCCCCGCCGAAAACCTGGCAGGAACTGGCTCAGCAGGCGGAAATTCTGAAGCAGAAAAACGTGGTCAAATACCCGCTGGTGTGGAGCTGGTCACAGGCCGAAGCGCTGGTTTGCGACTACACCACGCTGGTGTCGGCCTTTAAAGGCCAGTTCATCCAGCAGGGTAAAATTACGTTCTCCAGCCCGGGGTCGCTGCAGGCCGCCAGCTACATGAAAGCGTCACTGGACAAGGGGCTGACCAACCCGAATTCCCGCGAATATCTGGAGGAGGACGTGCGCAAAGCCTTCTCCAATGGGGATGCAGCCTTCGCACTGAACTGGACCTATATGTACAACATGGCCAACGATCCCAAGCAAAGCAAGGTGGCCGGCGACGTCGATATCGTGCCTGCGCCGGGCTCCGAGGCCGGTCAGGTTTCTGCGGTGAATGGCTCCATGGGCCTCGGCATCGCCAAGGCCAGCGCCCACCCCGATCAGGCCTGGCAGTACATCAGTTACATGACCTCGCAGCCGGTGCAGGACAAGTACGCCAAGCTTAGCCTGCCGATCTGGAAATCCTCCTATGAGGATCCCGCGGTGCAGAAGGGTCAGGAACCGCTGATCGCCGCGGCCAAACAGTCGTTGAACGTGATGCTTTCTCGCCCTGAAACCGCGGATTACTCACGGCTGTCCAACGGATTGCAGCAGGACCTGCAGCAAATCCTGCAAGGCAAAGTCACGCCGCAGGCCGGGCTGGATGCCGCGACCCAAAGCGCTGCACGGTTGCGTTAAGCGATGACGATGCTCACTTTGCCCCAACGTGAGCGTCGTCAGGCATGGGTGCTGCTGGCACCCATGCTGCTGATGATGCTGCTGCTCACCGCCTGGCCGCTGGGCCGCACCCTGTGGCTGAGTTTTACCGATGCAGCGCTGGTCGGCGACGGCGTTGCCCCGGCCTGGGTCGGTGCGGATAACTTTCTTTATGCCCTGTCCGATCCGGACTTTCAGGCCGCGCTGGGGCGTACGCTATATTTCACCCTGGTTTCGGTGGCGTTTGAAGGGGTGATTGGCGTGCTGGTGGCGCTGTTGCTGAATCAAAAATTCCACGGTCGCAATCTGCTACGGGTGTTGGTGATTTTACCCTGGGCGCTACCGACCATCGTCAACGCCACGATGTGGCGACTGAATTTCAACCCGGATTACGGCAGCATCAACGCGCTGCTGACTCAGCTCGGCGTGATCGGCCACTATCGCAGTTGGCTGGGAGACCCGGCTTCGGCACTCAACGCGGTAATGCTGGCGGACATTTGGAAGAACTATCCGCTGATCACCCTGCTGACGCTGGCGGCGTTACAAACCATCCCGGACGATTTGTACGAGGCGGCGCGGCTGGACGGTGCTTCTGCCTGGCGACGATTCCGCGCCATCACCCTGCCCGCCATTCTGGCGCCGCTGGCCGTGGCGTTGGTGCTGCGTACCATTGACGCGTTCAAAGTGTTCGACATCATTTACGTGATGACACGCGGCGGGCCGATGGACAGTACCAAAACCCTGAGTTTCTTTGTCTACCAGGAATCGTTCAGCTATCTGCGCGCCGGTAGCGGTGCCGCCTACGCCGTGCTGATGACCTTGCTGTGCGGCGTGCTGATTGCGCTGTACATGCTGATGCTGTTCCGCCAGCGCAGAAGGAGCCTCGCCGATGAAGCCTAAGATCCGCCTGCTCTTGCGCTACGGCGCCGCGCTGCTGCTGGCGGTGTCGATTCTCGCACCCATGCTATGGCTGTTTCTGATGAGCGTCAGCTCTTCGGCCGATCTGACCCGCGTGCCGCTGGAATGGCTGCCGCGTCACTGGGATTTTTCGCGTTACGCCAGCCTGCTGTCGTTGCAACCCGGCCAACCCGGCGCGTTGTTTCTGCACGCGTTGTTCAACAGCCTGCTGGTAGCCTGTGGCGCGACGCTGATTTCGTTACTGCTGGCCATTCCCGCGGCGTTCAGCTTTTCCCGCTATCCCGGCCGCGACGGTTGGCTGTTCGCCAGCCTGGCGATCTACATGGTGCCGCCGGTGGCTTTCGTGCTGCCGCTGTACTTTATCCTGCAGCAGTTGGCGCTGTTGAACACCCATATCGGTCTGGTGCTGGTCTACTGCTCGCTGATCCTGCCGTTTCTCACCTGGATGCTGAAAAACCACTTTGATGCCCTGCCGAACGACATCGAGCAGGCGGCCCGGCTGGACGGGCTGCGCCAGTGGCAAGTGCTGGTGCGCATTACCCTGCCGCTGGCCAAACCGGCATTGGGGGCCTCGGCGCTGTTCGGCTGGTTGCTGGCCTGGGACGAATTTTTCTACGCGCTGCTGTTTACCAGCAATATTCAGGCGCAGACGTTGCCGGTGACCATTGCCGGTTTCACCGCCGGGCGGGCCACCGATGACGGGCTGATCGCCGCCGTCGGCATTCTGGCCGCAATTCCACCGCTGTTCATTGCCCTCTGGCTGCAAAAAACCCTGGTTAGCGGCTTAACCAGCGGCGGCAGCAAGGGCTAATTTATTCAGGGACAAGAGACATGATGAAGACCAACACCAAACCCACACTTTACGTGGTGGGCAATATCAACGTCGACGTGATCATGAGCACCTTGCAGCAATGGCCACAGCAAGGGACCGAAGCGATGCTCGATCACAGCGAGCTGCGCCCCGGCGGCTCAGCAGGCAACTGCGCACTGGCGCTGGCGGCGCTGGAAACCCCTTACCGGCTGGTGGCCAACCTGGGCAATGACTATTTCAGCCCCTGGCTGGCGCAGCTGTTTCCGGACAGTTCGCCGTATTGGCCGACCTACAGCTGCGAAACTTCGCTGACTTTCGGCGTCACCCACCCCGACAATGAACGCACGTTTTTTAGCAATCAGGGGCATATTACCCGCCTCAGCCAGGACGATGTGCTGCATCAGATCCCGGTGTTGGCCGGCAGCGGTGACACCGTTTTGATGTGCGGCACCTTCCTGTGCACCACCTTGTTAGCCGATTACCCGGCGTTGCTGAAGACCCTGCGCCAGCGCGGCTATCGCATTGCGGTTGATACCGGCTGGCCCCCACAGGGCTGGAGCGATTCGTTACGCACGCAAATCGCCGACTGGCTGCCGTTCTGCGATATTTTGCTGCTCAATGAAGTAGAAACCTGCGGCATGGCGGGCAGCGAAGATCTGTACACCGCCGCTCGCACCCTGAATCGCCAACAGCCTGCCGACGCCGCCTGCGTGGTGAAATGTGGCCCGGACGGTGCGCGCATGTGGTGCGGCGAACGGTTATTGCAGGCGGCGGCACATCCGATCAAGGTAGTCGACACCATTGGCGCCGGGGACAGCTTTAACGCCGGTTTCCTGACCGCCTGCCTGCATGGCCACTCGTCGGCAGTGGCGCTGCGCTGGGGCATTCGCGCCGCCAGCCACGCCATCAGCAGCTCGCCACGCCAGTATCTGGACTGGAATACCCTGAAAACCTGCGCCGGAGAAATGGTCTGATGGCAAGTGTAGAACTGGTAAAAGTGGCTAAATACTACGGCAAACAGCGGGTGTTGAACCCGCTGGATCTGAAGATCCCCGACGGCAGCTTTACCGTGCTGGTCGGCCCTTCAGGCTGCGGTAAGTCCACGCTGCTGCGCCTGCTGGCCGGGCTGGACAGCCTGACGGAAGGCACAATCCTGCTGGATAAAAAGAAGATCAACGATTTGGATCCTGCCGAACGCGACATCGCCATGGTGTTCCAGAGCTATGCGCTCTATCCGCACCTGACGGTGGCGGAAAACATGGCTTTTCACATGCAGGTGATGAAGGTAAGCAAAAGCGAGCAGCAAACCAAGGTACAACAAGCGGCTCGCATTCTGGGGATCGACCCGCTGCTGCAGCGCTACCCCAAAGAACTTTCCGGCGGCCAGCGCCAGCGGGTGGCGATGGGCCGTGCCATGGTGCGTAACCCCAAGGTGTTTTTGTTCGACGAACCGCTGTCCAATCTCGACGCCCAACTGCGCATGGAGCTGCGTGCCGAGATCAAAGCCCTGCATCAGCAGTTCAAAACCACCACGGTGTATGTCACCCACGATCAGATTGAAGCCATGACGCTGGCCGATCAAATCGTGGTGATGAAAGACGGCAATATCGTGCAGCAAGGCAAACCGCTGGAGATCTACGACGCCCCCGCCGATACCTTTGTGGCGCGTTTTATCGGTTCCCCGCCGATGAACCTGTTGGAGGGGGTCGTCACGCCGCGCGACGATCGCCCTGGCGTCGCCTGCGGTGAACTCTGGTTGCCATTGCCCGCAAAATGGCGACATGTGGCGACAGGCAACAAAGTGATCCTTGGGCTTCGTCCGCACGATTTTCATCTGGTCGATCACAGCGAGCAACCTGCCGCCCAACTGCGGCTGATGGAGATCACCGGCGACGTCAGCCTGCTGCATCTCACCTGGGGCGGTTATCGGCTGCACGTGCAGTTCAGCGGACGGGTCAACGCACAGAGCGGCCAGCCGCTGTGGTTGGCTCCCAACCGCGAGGCGATCCACCTGTTCGACGCCGCGACGGGACGGCGCTTGAGTGAAAGTTGAAAGATCGTCTGGCCAGGGACGGCGCCAAACTTGAAACGATAACCATTCTCAATTATCATCCGCGCATCTTTTTTGACCGGCAGCGCGGAACCCATGTCAGCCACAGCCCCTACTTCCTCCGATGCGCTTACACGCCTCTACGCAACCCACCACGGTTGGCTGCGGGGCTGGCTGCAACGTCGACTCGGTTGCGCTTTTGACGCCGACGATCTGGCGCAGGACACGTTCATGCGTGTCATGAAGAACGACTCCGCCGCCACTATCCGCGAACCCAAAGATTTTCTGGTCACCCTCGCCAAACGGGTGATGGTCGATTTCTTCCGCCGTAAAACGCTGGAACGCGCTTATCTGGATATGCTGGCGCTGATGCCGGAGGCGCTGGCGCCCTCACCCGAACAGCGTCACAGCCTGCTTGAAAGTCTGCAACACATCGACAGCATGCTCGACGGGCTGGGGCCGAAGATCAAACAGGCCTTTTTGCTGTCGCAGCTCGAAGGGCTGGGTTATGCCGAGATCGCACTGCGCCTCGGCGTCTCGATCAGTTCGGTAAAAAAATACATGGCCAAAGCCGCCGAGCACTGCCTGTTGTTCAGTCTGGAAACCGAATACCCGTAATGAGTCACACCCTTACCCCCGAACAGCGCCAGGCGCTGAAAATGGCCGCCCAATGGTTTGCCCTGCTGTGCGATGAAAACGTCACCGAGCGTCAGCAACAACAGTGGCAGGCCTGGCATCAACAAAACGATGATCACCGCTGGGCCTGGCAACGCGTTGAAGCGCTGCAAAGCCAGCTGCAGGGCGTACCGGGCAAATTCAGCTACCGCACGCTCGATCAGGCCGGCCGTCAGTCGACGCTGGATCGCCGCACCCTGCTGAAAAGTCTGTTGCTGTTGCTGGGCGTCGGCGGCAGTTGGTTGGGCTATCAGTCCCCGTTGGGCCGCGAGCTGCGCGCCGACTACCGCACCGCCACCGGTGAAATAAAACCCATCGTCCTCAGCGACGGCAGCCAGTTGGTCCTCAATACCGCCAGCGCAGTCGATGTTCGCTACAGCGCCGAAAAACGGCTGATCCTGCTGCACAGCGGAGAAATCAGTTTGATTACCGGTCGCGACGCCCGGCCATTTTGGGTCGAAAGCCGACAAGGTGCCATGCGCGCGCTCGGCACCCATTTTCTGGTGCGAGAAAACGACGGTCAAACGCAACTGACGGTGCTTGAACATGCCGTGGAAGCCCAACTGGCTCAGTTCCCTCAGGAAAAACGGCGGATTAACGCCGGAGAACAAATCAGCTTCAGCGACGTGGCATTCGGCCAACGACAGGCAGCCGGCAACGGCGGCAGCTGGACCCGCGGCGTGCTGAGCGTCAGCCAATGGCGGCTGGATCAGGTGCTTGCCGAACTGGCGCGTTACCGTCACGGCCGTTTGGAATGCGATCCGGCCATCGCCGGGTTGCGCGTTAGCGGCAGCTTCCCACTGCGGGAGCCCGATCGCGCACTCTTGCTGCTCAGCCAAACTCTGCCGATCCGGCTGCAAAGTTTTACCCGTTATTGGTTAAAAGTGGTCCCCGCCTGATTTATTTAAATGAAAATGATAAAAAATCGCATTCTTGATTGTCCCTTTTCCGTTTTCATCCGACTCCAGTTAAAACACTGCAGCAAAAAATAGAATAATCAGGAGAAGGTATGAACAATTTTTGGGGAAAACCGCTTCAACCGCTGGCGGTCGCCGTGGGTCTGGCATTCGCTTCACCCTTGATGGCAGCGCAGACAACACCGGTCACCGCGACCGCTTATCAGATCCCCGCAGGCGATCTGGATGGCGCGTTAAATGCCTTTGCCGCCCATACCGGCATTGCACTGTCCGTTGACGGAAGTTTGACCGCCGGCAAGCGTTCACCAGGGCTGAAAGGCAACTACGACGTTAATCAGGGACTGAACGCACTGCTGGCGGGCAGCGGCTTGCAGGCCAAGGCGTTGGGGGCTAATGGCTTTACGCTGGTCAAACAGCCGACAGTGCAGCAAGAACAAGACATCACCGTGGTCGGCGACTGGCTGGCAGAAGGCCGTCAGATTGACGTGTTCGAGCACGCCGGCGCGCGCGACGTGGTGCGCCGAGAGGAGTTTGCCAAAACCGGTGCTACCACCTTGCGAGAAGCGCTGAACCGCGTGCCGGGCGTGGTTGCCCCGGAAAATAACGGCACCGGCAGCCACGATATGGCACTCAATTTTGGCATTCGTGGTTTAAACCCACGGCTGGCCAGCCGTTCGACGGTGCTGATGGACGGCATTCCGGTGCCCTTCGCCCCTTACGGTCAACCGCAGCTGTCGCTGGCACCGGTATCCCTCGGCAATATGGATGCGGTAGACGTGGTCCGCGGCGGCGGTGCCGTACGTTATGGGCCGCAAAGCGTCGGCGGCGTAGTGAACTTTGTCACCAGGGCCATCCCGAAAACCTTCGGTATGGAAGCCGGCATGCAGGGCCAGCTTAGCCCGACCTCCCGGCAGGATCACCCCAAAGGCACCGGCAACCTGATGATCGGTGGCACCGCCGACAACGGCTTTGGCAGCGCGTTGCTTTATTCCGGCACCCGCGGCAGCGACTGGCGCGAACACAGTTCGACCAAAATCGACGACGTGATGTTGAAAAGCCGCTATGCGCCAAACGAGGTGCACACCTTTAATAGCTTATTGCAATATTACGAAGGCCAGGCCGATATGCCGGGGGGATTAAGCCGGGCGGATTACAACGCCAATCCTTTCCAGTCCACGCGTCCTTATGACAAATTCTGGGGCCGTCGCCAGTTGGCCAACTTTGGCTATCAATATCAGCCGGATCAGCAGCACAAATTCGACGTGCAGAGTTTCTACACCTATACCCTGCGCAGCGGCTATCTCGATCAGGGCAAGAACCTGACGCTTTCGCCGCGCGAGTATTGGGTCCGCGGCGTGGAGCCACGCTACAGCCAAAGCTTCCGCTGGGGCCAGTCGGCACATGAAGTCGGCGTAGGTTATCGCTACGTCAGCGAATCGACCCATGAGTTACGCTACTACAGCAAGGCCAGCAGCGGCGTATTGCCTTCAACCAGCAGCCCTTACGATCGCGATACTCAGTCCGGCACCGACGCCCACGCCTTTTACATTGACGACCGCATAGATATCGGCGACTGGACCATCACGCCGGGCATGCGCTATGAGCATATCTCTTCCTATCAGAACAACTACATCAAGAATAACCGCCTCGACGTCAGTTACAACGCCCCGCTGCCGGCGCTGAATGTCATGTACCATCTGAACGAATACTGGAACCTGTACGCCAATACCGAAGGCTCGTTCGGCACGGTGCAATACAGCCAGATGGGTAAAGCGGTCGACAGCGGCAATATCGAACCGGAAAAAGCGCGAACCTGGGAACTGGGAACCCGTTACGAAGGCGACGCGCTGCAAGGCGAAGTTGGCCTGTTCCTGATCAACTTCAATAATCAATATGACTCAAACCAGGTCACCGACAGCGTTACCGCACGTGGCAAAACGCGACACGCCGGGCTGGAAGGCAACCTGCGTTACGATCTGTCGCAGTTGACACCCAAGCTGGACGACGTGACGGTTTACGCCAGCTATGCCTATGTCGACGCCACTATCCGCGAGGAAGGCGCCTACAAAGGCAACCAGGTGCCGTTCTCGCCGAAGCATAAAGGTACGCTGGGACTGGATTACACGCCGGGCAGTTGGACGTTTAACCTCAACAGTGAATTCCAGTCCAGCCAGTTCGCCGACAATGCCAATACCGTGGCGGAAAGCGCCGACGGCAGTACCGGTCGCATTCCTGGCTATATGCTGTGGGGCCTGCGCGCCGCCTATGATTTTGGACCGGAAATGGCCGGACTGAATCTGGGCCTGGGGGTTAAAAACCTGTTTAACCACGAATATTTCACCTGCGCTTACGACGATAACAACAAGGGGCTTTACATCGGTCAGCCACGAACCCTGTATCTGCAAGGTTCGGTGAAGTTCTGATTTCCCTCTGCGGGCGCAAGCGCTGCGCCCGCTAATTATCACCCGCTCAACCTCTTTTTAACCTCAGCGCAATGCGTTATCCTCAAAAACTCTTCCGGCGTTAACATTTTTGAAACGGGGTTTCTGTCATGTCCGCATCCTGTCCGCGCTTTGCCCAGCGTGCTTTGCCATGAGTTTCTTCTCACGCGCCAGTGCGCTGCCACTGCTGGTGGCCGGCGCCTTTTTTATGGAAAACCTCGACGGGACAGTGATCGTCACCGCGATGCCGCAGATGGCGGCAGCTTTCGGCGTGCGACCGGTGGACATGAACATTGGTATTTCGGCCTATATTCTGACGCTGACGGTCTTTATTCCTGCCAGCGGCTGGATTGCCAACCGCTTTGGCGCGCGCAATATCTTCGCGGCGGCAGTGCTGATTTTTACCCTGGCATCGGTACTCTGTGCCGCCAGCGTTAACCTGCCGACGTTTACTGCCGCCCGAATTTTGCAGGGCTTCGGCGGAGCGTTGATGGTGCCGGTCGGGCGGCTGGTGGTGCTGCGCAATACCGCCAAACCCGATTTGATCAAAGCCATCGCCACCATTACCTGGCCGGGGCTGGTGGCCCCGATCCTCGGGCCACCGGTCGGGGGATTTATTACTACTTATGCCTCGTGGCACTGGATTTTTATTCTGAACGTGCCGCTGGGCATCGCCGCGCTGTGGCTTGCCTGGCGACTGATCCCTCAGGAAACGCCGCAGAAAGGCGTTCCCTTTGACGCCCTCGGCTTCGTGCTGACCGGCATTGCCTGCTTCGGCCTGATGTTCGGTTTGGATCTGATTAATCACCCGCAGCTGTCCTGGCTGGTGCCCGCGCTGTGCATTCTTGGCAGCCTGGCACTGGGGGCGCTGGCGGTTCGCCATGCCAAGCGGACGGCACACCCTTTAATCAACCTGTGGGCGATGCGGATAAAAAGTTACGCCGTCACCATTTGGGGTGGAACGCTGTTCCGCATCGCCATCGGGGCCGTGCCCTTCCTGCTGCCACTGCTGTTCCAGATTGGGTTTGGCCTTAACGCCTTCGATGCCGGGCTGTTGGTGCTGGCGGTGTTCGCCGGCAATCTGGTGATGAAGCCCTTTACCTCGGCGGTGCTGTACCGTTTTCGCTTCCGTACTACGCTGGTGGTGAATGGTTTGCTGAATGCCGCCACCATTTTCGCCTGCGCGTTGCTGACGCCGCAGACGCCGACCTGGCTGATTCTGGGGCTGCTGTTCGTCAGTGGATTGACGCGCTCCATGCAATTCACCGCGCTCAACACGCTGGCGTTTTCCGAAGTGCCACAGCCTCAGATGAACGGCGCCAATACGTTGTTTAATGTGTCGCAGCAAATGGGCAGCGGGCTGGGTATTGCCATCGGTGCGCTGGCACTGCGACTGGCGGAAATGCTGACGCCGCAGCCCACAGAGCGCATCCCATTGGTCGATTTCCAACTGGCGTTTGTGGTCATCGGCGTTATCGCGCTGTTGGCGGTGATTGACAGTTTTACACTGGATCCCAATGCCGGCAGTGAAGTCCGTCAACGAAAACCGGCGGCCGAACCCTTGCCGCTCTCGCCTCAGCGATTGCAGAAATAAGTCGCATCTGTCGCCAATCAACGTAATATCGATGATCCGCCCCGTTTCACTGGTGCGGATTTTTTGCCGTTTTGGCCTGAAAAGCGAGGTAATAATAATGATCCACAGTGACCTTTCTCAGTGCCGCGTGAACACCGACCGGTTGTTGATTGCCCCCTTTACCGCAGCAGATGCCGACGATGTTTACCAGGCGATTACCCCTACACTCACGCGCTTTATGAATTTTGAGCCTGAAGAGTCGCCGGAGGCCTTCGCCAACGTTTGGCAAACCTGGCTGCCGCTGATCCGCGAAGGTGAGGAGCTGATTTTCGTCGCCCGCCTGCGCGACAGTAAAGAGTTTGTCGGCATGGGTGGCCTGCATGACTTGCACAACACTACCCCGGAGCTGGGTATCTGGGTAAAAGAGAGCCTGCACGGTAACGGCTACGGCCGCGAAATCGTTCATGCCATGGCGGTGTGGGCCAGCGAGCGCTACCGGCCACGCCACTTTATCTATCCGGTGGCAGAACAAAATGTCCCCAGCCGTCGCATCGCCGAATCCCTGGGCGGCATAGTGGTTGGCCGGCGGGAAAACACCAAATACGACTGCGTGGTGTATCACGTACCGCCTCAGCTGTAGCTGCATTGCAGAACGGGCACTTTCAGCCCGGCTTGCATAACCCTCTGACCAAAAAACCGCCCGTCTGGCAGCAGCGATGGCGGTTTTTTTATGTGGACGCCGATAACCACTGCCACTTAAACCGGGATTATGCTAATGCTATTAGCATGTGGTTAAAAACAGTTGAGGAACAGTAGCATGATCATTTTTGTCACGGGCGCCACCTCAGGGTTTGGTGAGTCCATCACACGACGTTTTATCCGCGAAGGCCATCAGGTGATCGCCTCCGGCCGCCGTATTGAACGTCTGGAAGAATTGAAAGACGAGTTGGGCGAGGCGCTGCACATCGTCCGTCTGGACGTGCGAAACCGTGCGGCAATTCAGCAGGTGATTGATGAACTGCCTGCGGCACTGCGCCAGATTGACGTTCTGGTGAATAATGCCGGGCTGGCGTTGGGTTTGGAACCCGCGCACAAAGCCAACGCCGATGATTGGGAAACCATGATCGACACCAATGCCAAAGGCCTGGTGAACATGACCCGTGCCCTGCTGCCGGCA
This sequence comes from Serratia sp. OS31, assembly GCF_014164835.1. Classification (NCBI taxonomy): domain Bacteria; kingdom Pseudomonadati; phylum Pseudomonadota; class Gammaproteobacteria; order Enterobacterales; family Yersiniaceae; genus Serratia; species Serratia sp. OS31. The sequence continues at coordinate 50,332 of NZ_JACJFQ010000007.1, forward strand.
ATGGTTGAACGCAACGTCGGCCATGTGATCAATATCGGCTCCGTGGCGGCCAACTGGCCCTATGCCGGCGGCAACGTCTACGGGGCGACCAAGGCCTTCGTCAAGCAGTTCAGCCTCGGTCTGCGCGCCGACTTGCACGGCACGCGCATCCGCGTAACCGACATTGAGCCAGGCCTGGTGGGCGGAACAGAATTTTCTAACGTGCGTTTCAAAGGTGACGACGGCAAGGTGGATAAGGTCTACGACGGCGCCAATGCGTTAACGCCGGAAGACATTGCCGAGTCGGTGTTCTGGGTGGCGACCCTGCCGGCCCACGTTAACATCAACTCACTGGAGATCATGCCAGTCAGCCAATCCTTCGCCGGATTGAATATCCACCGCGAAGCCTGATTTTATGCGGCAGGGCCAGCCCCTGCCGCCGCTTGTCAGGCCGCTCTCCAGCCGGCAACAATAATCAGCATGCCGGTCAACGCCACCCCGGCGCCCAGCCAGTCCAACGCCGACAGTTTCACCCCGTCAACCACTCGCAGCCACAGCAGTGCCGTCGCAACGTAGACCCCGCCATATGCCGCATATACGCGTCCACTTGCCGCCGGATGCAGCGTCAATAACCAAACAAACAGCATCAGGCTGGCCGCCGCCGGCAGCAAAAGCCAGGCGCTGGCGCTCTTCTTCAGCCACAGGTAAGGCAAGAAACAACCGATGATCTCGGCCAGCGCCGTGGCGAAAAATAACAGGGTGGTCTTTAACATGGAAAAGGCTTTCTCTCTGTAAAGTAAACGATGCAGTGCTTAACTGGTGCAGTCTAATGGCGCGGTGGTATATTTATCAACACGCCTGCGGGCGCGGTAAAGCCAGTGTTGCCGTTTTCAGGCCACACTAACTCATAAGGATGAAACGATGAAGACACTTTCGACCCAACGACTGCTGCGCGGGATGCTACCGGTCGCCATGCTGATGCTGATGGGCGCCTGGCAGGCACCGGCGCTGGCTGCCACCTGCACACAGGGCAGCACCTGCGTGACCGTCGACGGCAGCAACAGCGGCGCCATGGGCACCGAAGCGGCCCGCCAGAGCAAAGAGCAATTTAACGACACCAAGTCCCTGCGCCATAAGGTTAACACCCGCGTAGAGAAGGAGTTCGACAAGGTAGACAAGGCGATTGATAACGAAGACCGCTGCAACGACAGCCTGAACGTTAACGCTTACTGGGAGCCTAATACCCGTAAGTGTCTCGATCGCCAGACCGGTCGTCAGATTAATCCTTAATCTGGTCGCAGCAAGCGCCGGCGATTACCCTCTGGCGTCGTTGCTGCTATCCTGACAAAGGAAGCCCATTCTCAAAAAGGACGAATTGATGAAAAAAGCGCTTATCTTGGGTGCACTGCTGATGGCCGCTGCCCCCCTGGCCGCCCTGGCCTCGTGCGAGAGCGTGAAGGCGGATATTTCGCAGAAAATTATCAACAACGGCGTGCCGGAATCCGGCTTCAAGCTGGATATCGTGCCTAACGATCAGGTCCAACAGGCCGGCGGGCTGGTGGTGGGCCACTGCGAAAACGACACCCAGAAGATTGTCTATACTCGCCTGAGCAACGGCGATGACGGCGGTGACGCGGCCCAGACCGGCACCAGTCAAGACACCAAAAACGCACAGTAATTCTGATTCAGGGCGCTATCCGCGCCCTTTCCTTTTATGCCTGTTCCGCCTCTTCTCCTTCACCCTGCGGCCGATGCCGCGCGGGGATCAACATCGCGGCCGCCAGTGCCAACAGTGAGATGATGGCGGAGACCAAAAATACCCAATGCAGTGAGGCAGCAACCTGCTGCGTCATGTCTGCAAGCATCTCCGGCGCCATGGCGCCCCGCGTAGCCGGCTCCATCAGTTGCTGTACCGGATCGGCCGTTTGCGGCAAGCGAACCTGAAGGTTAATGTTCAGCGTCGCACCCAAAATGGCGGTGCCGATCGCCGAGCCCATCATTCGGGTAAACACCGTGCAAGCAGTGGCGATACCACGGATGCTGTGGTGCGCAGCGTTCTGGACCGAAACCAGAAACGTGGTGTTGCACAACCCCATACCGGCACCGATCATAAAGGCTGCCACTCTGCCCCATAGCAAACCGCCGCTCGGTTGCATCAGCAATAAGATCAGCCCCCCGACCACCAATAGCAGCGCGCCAAGCAGCGCCGTCGTGCGATAAGAGGTCATCAGCATCAGCCGCCCGCTGAAGGTGCTGGCCAGCGGCCAGCCAATCGACATCAGCGCCAGCGTGGTACCGGCTTCCAGCGGTGTCCCGCCCATCACGCCCTGAATAAAGGTTGGCAGGAAAGCGCTGATCCCCATCATCGCCGCACCAATCACCAGACCGCCAATATTGCCCGCCACAATCACCCGGCTTTGCCACAGCGCCAACGGGAACAATGGCTCAGGCGCACGTCGCTCCTGACGAACCAACAGCATCAACGCAACGGCCGCCAATCCCAACAGCGGCAGCACCCACCATCCAAGGTTTTCGGCCTGCAGCAGCGACAACAACAGCGCCGAAACAAACAGCGTCAGCCAGGCCGTGCCCGCCAGATCCAACGCATGCTTGCGTAGCTGCTGGTGGGAAGGCAAATAGCGGCCAAGGAAAAACATCGCCAACAGGCCAATGGGTAAATTAACCCAGAACACCAACGCCCAAGGCAGATGCTGAACAATAAACGCGCCCAACAGCGGGCCAACGATCGCCGAAACACCCCAGACGCTGGACAGATAGCCCATCACCTTCGGCCGTTCGGTGGCGCTGTAAACGTCGCCGATGATGGTGGTGGCTATCGGCATAATCGCCCCGGCCCCCAGCCCCTGCAGCAGCCGAAAACCTATCAGCCAGTACATATTGGGTGAGAAGCCGCACAGTACCGATCCCAGCAAAAATAGCGTTGCGCCAAAGAAAAATACTCGCTTGCGCCCCAGAAAATCCGCCAGCCGGCCATAAATCGGAATGGTAATGGCCTGGGCCAACAAATACACCGCAAACACCCAGCCCAACAGAGAAAACCCGCCCAGATCGCCGATAATTGTGGGCATCGCCGTGGCGACAATCGTCGCCTCAATGGCTGACATAAACATCGCCAGCATGCAGGCAATCAGGATCAACGGGCGATGAGGGAGTGGCGCTGGCGCTTCGTTATTTGTCATAGCGTGGTTACAAACCTTGAATTCTCATTTTCATCCCATTATATCAGCCCGATGAGTCGCTGCCGTTACCTCTGTCTACTTAGCTGTTTTTGCTGGCGAAAAACGCACCATTTGAACTTCAAGTGACATCGTCACAAAAAACCAAGATCTATCCCTGCCGCCCTGCCAAACCATGAAGCCTCCGCCAATTCTGCAAAGATTCACTGGCCTTCGGCTGACACGCCAAGCACAATACTCAGCTGAACCTTTCATTTTTCTCCTGATTTTACTGACGCATGAAACGATGGGTCCACCTGCACCACTATCGCGCCCTGCTGCGCCGCCTGTTTATTGCCATCTTTCTTGGTATCGCCGCTGCGTTGGTGGTTTGGCTGTTTCACCGTGCGATGCTGGGCCTGGAATGGCTGTTGCTCGACCATGAAAGCGGCAGCCTTGTTGCAGCCGCCTCCGCGTTACCGGCCTGGCGCAGAGCGCTGACCCCGGCGTTAGGCGGCCTGGCGGCAGGCACGCTGCTGTGGGTTTACCAACGCTATCAGCATCAACGACAGGTAGCGCCAACCGATTATATGGAAGCGATCGAAACCGGCGACGGGCGGCTGGACGTCAGTGCCAGCCTGGTGAAATGTCTGGCTTCGCTGCTGGTGGTCTCCAGCGGCAGCGCCATCGGGCGCGAAGGTGCGATGATCCTGCTGGCGGCGCTGGTGGGGTCCGTGTTTGCACAACGCTTCACCCACGAGAAAGAATGGAAACTGTGGGTCGCCTGCGCCGCGGCTGCCGGGATGGCCAGCGCCTACCACGCCCCGTTGGCAGGCAGCCTGTTTATTGCGGAAATCCTGTTTGGCACGCTGATGCTGGCCTCGCTGGGCCCGGTGGTGATTGCCGCCGTTTGCGCGCTGCTGGTGACCAATTTGCTTAACGGTGGTCAGGCGCCGCTGTATCTGGTTGAACCCCTGCCCGCGCCCTGGCCGGTGCAATATCTGCTGATGGCGCTACTGGGCGTATTGGCCGGCATTTGCGGCCCGCTATTTTTATGGGCGATGAACGCCACCGGCCATGCTTTCCGTTCGCTACGCCTGAAGCCCCCTTTGCAATTGGCGCTCGGCGGGTTGATCGTGGGGTTGCTTTCGCTGCTGTTTCCTGAGGTGTGGGGCAATGGCTACAGCGTGGTGCAGTCACTGCTCAGTACGCCGCCCGGCGTATTGCTGGTTGGCGCCATTCTGATCTGCAAGCTGTTGGCGGTGCTCGCCAGCAGCGGTTCCGGCGCACCCGGCGGCGTATTCACGCCGACGCTGTTTGTCGGTGCCGCACTGGGTTCGGTGGTTGGGCAACTGTGCGCCACCTGGCCGGAACTGGGCAGCGCGGTGCCGCTGCTAATGGCTCTGACCGGTATGGCCACGCTGCTGGCCGCAACCACCCACGCGCCGATCATGGCTGCGTTGATGGTGTTCGAAATGACCGGTGAATACACCCTGCTGCCGGGAATTTTGCTGGCCTGCGTGATCGCCACTACCGTTTCGCGCGGTTTGCGCTCGGTGTCGGTCTATCACAACGCCTAGCGGTTCAGCAGCGGTGAGATATCCAGGTAATGCGCCAATTCTCGCTGCTCGGCACGCGGCAGATAAGGAATTTCACCCAGCAACGGCGCAGGAATGCGCTGCTGCAACGCGTCGATGGTTTCGGCATAGTGCGCCAGCCCCGGATTGATGCGGTTTGCCACCCAACCCAGCAAAGGTAAGCCGTCATTAATGATCGACTGAGCCGTTAACAACGCATGGCTGACACAGCCCAATTTAATCCCCACCACTAAAACTACCGGCAGCTGCTCCTGCACCACCCATTCGGCATAAGGCCGCATGTCGTTCATCAGCACGCGCCAGCCGCCACTGCCCTCGACCACCACGGTATCGGCCTTGGCGGATAAATGCTGCAGTCCGCTGCTCATCACACCATAGTTGATATCGTCGGTAGGTTGCGCGTGAAACACTTCTTCCAGACAGGTGATGGGATTAATTTCCTGATATGACAGCGGCAGAGTTGAAGAGGCCTGCAGAACCAAAGCGTCTTTATTGCGAAGGCCTTCACTGGTTTCCTGACAGCGTGCGGCAACCGGCTTGTAGCCGGCCACTGAGCGGCCCTGTGCGGCAAAGGCCTGCAACAAAGCGCGAGAAACCACGGTTTTACCGACATCGGTATCCGTTCCTGTTACAAATAAACGCGTTAACATGACTTAATTGCCCCGAGATACACCGTTAACCAAAATATCGCCGGGTTTACGGCGAAAGAGTAGAACGGGGAAAAGTCTAGAGGATGCCGACAGGCACAGGCTTGAGGTAGCGCAACATTTTGTCGTTAAACGATAAGTATTCCTGATTGGTGAAAGGCGGGTCCCCATGGCGGCGCTTGAGTACCGCGGATGGCGCAACCTAGCCTTGCAACAACTGAACCAGCAATGAACCGTTGTATAGCGCCTCTTTCACCAAAGCCGCGCCGGGCATGGTGCCCTTATTGAAGAACTGGGTGGACTCCACCTGCATATGTTCGCTATAGGCCGGCAGCGATTGCTGGCGAATGCAGGAGGCAATGGCCGGGTGCAGAATTTCCGCCGCGCGGTTTAGGGGGGAACCGACCAGGATTTTTTCCGGGTTGAACAAGTTGACCATGATAGCCAGGATACGGCCTACGCTGTGGCCCACGCCAAGGATGATATCTTTGGCCAGTTGGTCGCCCGCCAGCGCTGCGTCACAAAGCGATTCGACCGTCAGCGGCATGCCGTGCAGGCTGGAACTCATCGAGGTCCCGAGGCGCGTGCGGGCGATTTCCAACATATTTTCGATACTGGCCACGGTTTCCAGACAGCCGTGGTTGCCGCAGTAACAGCGTTTGCCGTAGGGATCGACCTGAGTATGGCCAATCTCTACCACGCTGCGGCTACCGGCATGCAGCACCCGCCCCCCGGTGATGACGCCGGCGCCAACGTTATGGTCGATCACTACCTGAATGACGTTTTGACTGCCGCGTGAAGCGCCGTATAAGGCTTCGGCCATGGTCCAGGCGCTGATGTCGTGCTGCAGATAAACCGGCAGGCCGGTGCGCGTTTCCAACGCCGGCCCCAAAGGCATATCTTCCACGTCGTAAAACGGCATGCGATGCACCACGCCGGAAATCGCATCCACCATCCCCGGCAGGGTAATGGCAATGGCCGTCAACCGCTCAAGTTTGCTTTGATGGCGGATAAAGAACTGATCGACTTCCGCGAGAATTCGTTTCAGCAGGGGATCGGGATGTTCGGCGGCCAGGGGGAGCAGTTCTTCTACTACCAGCTTGCTGCTGATATCTCGCAGCGCCAGCGTAATGGTGCCACGGCTGATGCGGGCAGAAAGGTAATGCCAGGCTTCGGTGTCCAGCACCAGGCCCACCGCCGGGCGGCCTCGGCTGCCCACTTCCTGATATTCGGTTTCTTTAACCAGATGGGCTTCCAACAGCTCCCGCACGATTTTGGTGATGCTGGCGGGCGCCAGCTGTGCCCGTTTTGACAGTTCAATACGCGAAATTGGGCCCAGTTGATCGATTAACCGATAAACTGCCCCTGCATTTGTTTGCTTGATTTGATCAATATGCCCAGGCTGCCCAACAGCAATCACAAACCTGCTCCTACTATTTTTCGCGCTTCTAAATAAAGACTATCGGCTATGGTGGGGCTTTTGGAATACAGCGTCAACTATTTGATTCGTTATGTGATTTGCTGCACAAATTCACCCTGCTTTCGCTACGGATTGTGTTTTATTTACCCAGTGGAGCCCTCAGGGCAACAGTAACGCCATCAAGGATTTTGCCGCCGCCGTCAACGGCCGTTGACGATGGTGCACCAACCAAACTTCAGTCATCGCCTCCGGCTCCGCCAGCGGCAAATATTGTACGCCGTCGATTTTGACCCGGACGAAAGACGCCGGAAGAATAGAGATGCCCAGTCCGGAAGACACCAGACCAATGATGGTCATCGCCTCGCCAACTTCCTGAGTGATATAGGGCGTGATCTCCGCCTTGGCCAGCAGCGACAAAATTTCGTCATGCAACGCGGTTCCCACCTCACGCGAGAAAAACACAAAGGGTTCTTCCGCCAGATGCTGGAAACGCAAGGTACCAGAAGCCACCTGGGTTAGCGGATGCCCTTCCGGCACCACTGCCACCAGGGGCTCGCACAGCAGAAGCTGATGTTTCAGCACGTCCGGCAAGCGCGTGTTACGCATCACGCCCAGATCGAGATCGCCATTGAGCAAGGGTTCGATCTGCTGCTTGGTGTTCACTTCTCGCATCTTGATGTGCACCTGCGGGTGCTGCTGACGGAAAGCCCGCAGGCTGCGCGACACTACGCTGATGAAAGGGGCCGAAGAGGTGAAGCCAATGGTCAACTCCCCCAGTTCGCCACGCTCCAGCCGCGCCGCTTTTTCCGCGGCACGACCGACCTGATCGAGCACCTGATAGGCTTCTTTCAGGAACATCTCCCCCGCCTGAGTCAGGCTGACATTGCGGTTGTTGCGCGCCAATAACCGCGCTCCGACCATATCTTCCAGCGCCTGGATTTGTTGGCTGAGCGGCGGTTGTGAAATGCGCAGCCGTTCCGCTGCACGACCAAAATGCAACTCTTCCGCCACGGCGATAAAATAGCGCAGGTGCCTCAACTCGATATTCATACTTTAAACGTCTTAATTTGAATTATTAATATATTAGACAAAAAACTGCCCTCTCCCTATCATTTTGTTAATTCATCAAGAGCTGTGTAAGGAAAGACTGTGACAACCCCTGTGCGTTCTGCGGCCGGTATGCCGTCGACGCTGGCCGCCAACGACGATGCGGCTGCTGCGCCAAAAACCCGACGTTCCACCCTTAGCAAACTTCCCTACATCGAGCGCGGTACGCCGCAGTTTATGCGCGTCACCCTGGCGTTGTTTTCCGCCGGGCTGGCTACCTTCGCCTTGCTGTATTGCGTACAACCGATTCTGCCCGTTTTGTCGCAAGACTTTGGCATATCCCCGGCGGAAAGCAGCCTGTCGCTGTCGGTATCTACCGGGTTGCTGGCCCTGGGCCTGATGTTTACCGGCCCGCTCTCTGACGCTATCGGCCGAAAACCGGTGATGGTTGTGGCGCTGCTGCTGGCGGCAATCTGTACCCTGATTTGCGCCTTCATGACCAGTTGGCAAGGCATCCTGCTAATGCGTGCGCTGATCGGGCTTTCCCTGAGCGGCGTCGCCGCCGTTGGCATGACCTATCTGAGCGAAGAGATCCACCCCAGCTTTGTCGCCTTTTCGATGGGGCTGTATATCAGCGGGAATTCCATCGGCGGCATGAGCGGCCGATTGGTGACCGGGGTGCTGACCGACTTCTTCTCCTGGCGTGTGTCACTGGCGGTGATCGGGCTGTTCGCTCTGGCCGCCGCCTGCATGTTCTGGCGTATTTTGCCCGCTTCAAAACATTTTCGCGCCAGTTCGTTGCGCCCGCGCACCCTGCTGATCAACTTCCGTCTGCACTGGCACGATAAAGGCCTGCCGCTGCTGTTTGCCGAAGGCTTTCTGCTGATGGGCAGCTTTGTCACCATGTTCAACTATATTGGCTACCGCCTGCTGGCTGATCCTTACCACCTGAGCCAGGCGATTGTCGGCCTGTTGTCGGTGGTCTATCTGACCGGTTCATACAGTTCGCCAAAGGCCGGTGCCATGACGTCCCGCTTCGGCCGTGGGCCTGTGCTATTGGCTTCGACCCTGATTATGCTGATCGGCATCCTGATTACCGCCCTGGCCCCGGTCGCGGTGATTTTTATCGGCATGATGCTGTTCACCGCCGGTTTCTTTGCCGCCCATTCGGTTGCCAGCAGTTGGATCGGACGTCGCGCACGCCGCGCCAAGGGGCAGGCATCCTCGCTTTATTTATTCTGCTATTACGTTGGCTCCAGCGTCGCCGGGACCCTCGGCGGTGTTTTCTGGCACAGCTTCGGTTGGAATGGCGTCGTGGCATTTATCAGCGTGATGTTGTTACTCGCCCTGCTAGTCGTGCATTACCTGAAAAAACTGCCGGAAGCGGCTCGCGTTTAACCCTCCCCCCTGTACCCACGGGTGCGGGGGCCTTAACCCCTCTGGTTAGCCTGGACCACTCGGCGTCTCATTCTTCACCTTAGCCGATGTTGCCCTTCCGTTTGTCGTTCCCTTAATGTATGTTGTAACTAAAATAAGAGGTACCAGATGGATAAATACGATTTAATTGGCAGGATGAATGGTTGTTTTAACCAACTGGAACAGGCGCTGACAGCCCTCCACCAGCAGGTTTTACCGTTACGTTTGTTAGCCGGCAGGGTGTTCAGCCTGCCGGAAATCGAGAAAGGCAAAGAGCATGCGACGGTAGAACAGATTGCCGTCGAGCAGCATGTCGGCCAGGCCGCACGCGACCTGGCGCTGGAGCATTATCAGCGGTTGTTTATCCATCACAATAAACACAACGTCAGCAGCAAGGCGGCGGTACGCCTGCCCGGCGTTATTTGCCTGGCGGTAGAGCAGCCGGAATATCTGCAGATCCAGACGCAAATTAGTCTGATAAACCGGCTGAAGGCCGAGCTGGAACAGATTATTACCGTCGATTCCGGCCTGGCGCCGGAACAACGCTTTGACTTCGTCCATACCCATCTGCATGGTTTGATCACGCTCAGTGCCTACCGCAGCCTGACCCTTCTGACGGATCCGGACTCGGTGCGTTTCGGCTGGGCCAACAAGCACATTATCAAGAACGTAAAGCGCGACGATATTCTGGCGCAGCTGGAAAAGAGCCTGAAAGCCGGTCGTGCCGTACCGCCGCATAACCGTGAACAGTGGGCAGAACTGGTCACCCGTGAGATCGATGATGTCAGCCGCCTGCCCCAGCATGCGGCGCTGAAAATCAAGCGCCCCGTGAAGGTTCAACCCATTGCCCGGGTATGGTATCAGCCGCAGCAAAAACAGGTGCAGCACCCCTGCCCGCTGCCGCTGATTGCGCTATGCCAGGTGGAAAATGGCGCCCAGGTGCCGAAGATTGGCGAATTGCTCAATTACGACGCGGCGACGGTCAAACACAAATACAAACCGGACGCCAAGCCGTTGAGGTTGCTGGTCAAACGGCTCCACCTGTATACCGACGCCCCTACTCGCTGAGGCTGTAAACCCGCAGACGGTGGCCGTCAGGATCGGTGGCGACGAAGCTATGGCCGAAGTCCAGCGTTACCGGCGGCTGAATAATGTTCAGCCCCCGATCGCGCCACTGCTGATAAAGCGCATCCACCTGCTGCGGCAATTCGCACAGAAAACCGAGCTCACCACCGCCGCCGGCCGCTGTCGCACTCGGTTGGACGGTATGTTTCGACCACATCGCCAGCTTGAGGCCGTTACTCAATACAAACAGCGCAAAAGTGGGTGAAAGCTCCACCGGCTCCTGCCCCAGTAACTGACGGTAGAAAAAGGCGCTTTGTTCCGGGTTATCGACATAGAGAAGAGTCATATTTGGGGTTGTCATCGCATTAACCTTTGGGTGAGGGAACCGGTTGGCTCCCGAGACCTTAAGGCTAATCGCCCCTACTGACAGTTTTTGGCAGCAGTGTGGGATTACTGCGGAGGGATGCCCTGTGATTGATGCCACTCTTTCATCAGCAGGCGGCGACCTCGTGGATAGCGTTGCGTCAGCGGCGTAGCCAGCCGGATACGATCGAGACGAAAATGGCGGAATGACTGACGCAGTTCACACCAGGCCACCAGCATCCTCGCCTGTTCAAAATAACCGAGGGCGAAAGGCCAGAGGATACGCTCGCTTTCATTTCCGTCGTTATCGCAGTAATGCACCTCGAGCTTGCGTTCCTGGCGAATGACTTCGCGGACCAGCACCAGGGTTTCGTCCGCTACCTTGATCAGATCCAATGGGCCAATCAACAACGTGCTGGCCTCTAGCTCGTCGCGTAATGCTGCCGGCAGCACGTCGGCAATTTTCACCAGGGCATTACTTGCCGCTGCGGCCAACTGACTGTCGCCCCGGCGGCCTACCCAGCGCATGCCCAACACCAGCGCTTCAATTTCCTGCTGTGAGAACATCATCGGCGGCAGCATAAACCCCGGTCGCAGCACATACCCCACTCCCGCCTCCCCAACAATCTCGGCGCCCTGCTGTTGCAAGGTGGCGATATCGCGGTACAGCGTGCGCATGCTGATATTCATTTCCTGCGCCAACGCGTGGCCGGCAACCGGGTAGCGATGCCGTCGCAGGATCTGCATCAGATCGAGTAGACGCTCGGTGCGTGACATGCATTTTCTCCATAAAAAAGGCTTACCTCAGTAAGCCCCAGACTGCTGACAAAGTCCTCAGCACTTAAAAGTTATTTTTTATCTACTAACAAAAATAAAGAATTATGTCTTCAGGTTTACCCCAAACATCCGAAAACCACGCTTTTCGGGCGTTTGTCATCAAACTAAGGCTTACCTCAGTAAGCCCTTTACAAGCCGGGCAATCAATTATTTCTTCATGCTGCCAACCATGTCTTCCGGACGTACCCACAGGTCGAACTGCTCTTCGGTCAGGTAGCCCAGCTTCAGCGCGGAGGCTTTCAGCGTCAGGCCTTCCTTATGCGCTTTCTTGGCAATTTCGGCCGCTTTGTCATAGCCGATATGCGTGTTCAGCGCGGTAACCAGCATCAGCGACTCATTCAGCAACTGGCTGATGCGATCGCGATTCGGTTCAATGCCCACAGCACAATGCTCATTAAAGCCCTGCATGCCGTCAGCCAGCAGGCGGATCGACTGCAGATAGTTGTGGATCACCATAGGCCGGAACACGTTTAGCTCAAAGTTACCGGAGGCACCGCCAATATTGACGGCCACATCATTGCCCAGCACCTGAGCACACAGCATGGTCATCGCTTCACACTGGGTTGGGTTGACCTTGCCCGGCATAATGGAGCTGCCCGGCTCGTTTTCCGGGATCGAGATCTCGCCAATGCCGCAACGTGGGCCGGAAGAGAGCCAGCGCACGTCATTGGCAATTTTCATCAGCGAAGCCGCCAGCCCTTTCAATGCGCCATGGCCGTGCACCAGTGCGTCGCAGGTGGCCAGCGCTTCAAATTTGTTAGGAGCGGTGACAAACGGCTGCCGGGTCAGATCGGCCAGGGCCTTGGCTACGCGAACCGCGTATTCCGGATGCGTGTTCAAACCGGTGCCCACGGCGGTGCCGCCCAGCGCCAGTTCGCAAATATGTGGAATGCTGGCTTCAATATGCTGCAGGTTATGCGCCAGCATCGCCGCCCAGCCGGAAATCTCCTGCCCCAGGGTCAGCGGTGTGGCATCCTGTAAATGGGTGCGGCCAATTTTGACGATATCGCGATAGGCTTCCGCTTTGTCGCTCAGGGTTTTATGCAGCACTTTCAGCTCGGGGATCAGATGTTCGCGCACGGCGATCACCGCCGCCACGTGCATCGCCGTCGGGAACACGTCATTGGAGCTTTGGCTCTTGTTCACATCGTCGTTCGGATGGACCCGCCGCTCTTCCCCACGCACGCCCCCCAACAGCTCGCTGGCGCGGTTGGCCAGCACTTCATTCATGTTCATGTTGGTCTGGGTACCGGAGCCGGTTTGCCAGATCGACAGCGGGAACTCGTTCGTATGCCGATCAGCCAGCACTTCATCGGCGGCGCTGATAATGGCGTTGGCCCGCTCCGCAGGCAGCAGCCCCAGGTCCATGTTCACACTGGCAGCGGCGCGTTTAGTCAGTGCCAGCGCATGAATCAACGCGGTCGGCATCTTTTCGGAAGAAATGCGGAAGTGCTCCAGGGAACGCTGCGTTTGTGCCCCCCATAGCCGATCGGCCGGCACTTCAATGGGTCCCATAGAGTCTTTTTCAATACGAACGGCTGCCATCACAATCTCCTTAGTACAATTCCTAAAAATGTACGATTACGCCAGCGCGCGCGAGCCCGCCAACACACCCATCCAGTATAGTGACATAATAACTATTCGCATTAAGAGAGTTGCCTCACAGCATTTTTCTTCCATTGTCAGGATTGTTGTACGGATATTATTTTCTGACGGATCACCCCAGCCTTTTCATGAACTCGCTGATTGCCAACAATAGAAAAAGCGCCGTCTGGCGCTCTCTTTATTAATTTCTCACGCGGGAATTAAGGGTGATGTTGATTATAGGCATTAATTCTTTGGTCTTGCAGATGATTGATTTCGTCGTAAGCATCCTGGCGTTCATTATGACGGTAGACTCCCGCCCCTACCGCTCCGACCACGGCGGCAACCGGGTGGGCTACTGGCGCGGCAGCCACCACAGGTGCCGATGTCACCACCACCGGAGCCGGTGCGAGCACCACGGGGCGCGGTACCACCACCACCGGACGAGGGGCGACAACAACCGGGCGGACACCGTAACCGTAAGCATGGGTCACCACCACGGCCGCATTGGCACCGGAAGTACACATCAGCAGAACCAGCAAAATTTTTTTCATTAGCGCCTCGGCGTTAGGAATAATCGGAGAACCATTTTGTTGGCCTGCACTGTATAGCGGTGCCACCCGTTAATTTAAGCCATTTGTGTGGTTGGCAATTTAAACCAAATCATTATGGTGATAGAGATATTCAGCAGGTAATAATTTGCGTCAAAAAACACAGCTTGAAATATTAGGTATAAATAAAGCCAAGAAATGACATTTATTTGTGAACTCAGGCCATATAAAAATTTGTTATTGCCACAGCCGACTCGCCCGCAAACGAAAATGGTGTTTTTTGAGCCGTTCAGGCCGATGCTCAGCGATATCTGGAGGGTGACAGAGGTCGTTATCTCGTTATACTTTACCCACCCTGAGCTGCAGCCCGGCGCGAATACCTTTACCGCCGACAACTGCGCCACTTGTTTGATCGCGCACCATTTTTTCACCCTCTTTCGGGTGTAGGATAAGACGCACAAAATTTATTTGTTTTACAGTCAGCCAATTACCGTCACCTGGCGGCGAATGCAAAGGATGTTTATCAAAATGCAAAAAATGACCAACGCAGTGCAAAACTATGCATGGGGCAGCCACGACGCGTTAACCCAGCTGTATGGCATTGCCAACCCACAAGGGCTGCCGATGGCGGAACTGTGGATGGGGGCTCACCCGAAGAGCAGCTCTCGCGTGGCCGGTACCGACGGTAATTTGCGCTCGCTGCGCGATGTTATTGATGAAGACCAGCCTAAGCAGCTGGGTGCCGAAGTAGCGCGTCGTTTCGGCGAGTTGCCGTTCTTGTTCAAAGTGCTGTGCGCCGATCAGCCGTTGTCGATTCAGGTGCATCCAAGCAAATCCGCCGCCGTAGCGGGCTTCGCCAAAGAAAACGCGGCCGGCATTCCGTTGGATGCGGCCGAGCGCAATTACAAGGATCCCAATCACAAGCCGGAGCTGGTATTTGCCCTGACGCCTTTCCTGGCGATGAATGGCTTCCGCGAACTGTCCGACATTGTTTCCCTGCTGCAGCCGATTGCCGGTGCGCACCATGATATCGCAGCGTTTCTGCAACAACCGGATGTCAGCCATCTGTCGGCTCTGTTTGCCAGCCTGTTGGCGATGAGCGGCGAGCAGAAATCGCTGGCGCTGGGGGTGTTGAAAGCCGCGCTGAATAACCAACAGGGTGAAACCTGGGACACGGTGCGCTTCATTGCCGGTTTCTATCCGGATGACAGCGGCCTGTTCTCACCGCTGCTGCTGAACGTGGTGAAGTTGCAACCTGGCGAAGCGATGTTCCTGTATGCCGAAACGCCACATGCTTACCTGAAAGGCGTGGCGCTGGAAGTGATGGCCAACTCGGACAACGTGCTGCGCGCCGGTCTTACGCCAAAATTCATCGACATCCCGGAACTGTTGGCCAACCTACAGTTCCGCCCGCAACCGGCTTCGGGGCTGCTGACCCAGCCGCAAAAACGGGGTGACGAGCTGTTCTTCCCGATCCCGGTAGAGGATTTCGCCTTCTCGCTGCACGATCTTTCCGCCGCCCCACAGGCGTTGGCGCAAGATAGCGCGGCCATTGTTTTCTGCGTTGAAGGTGAAGCTCTGCTGAGCAAACAGGACCAGCAACTGGTGCTTAAGCCCGGTGAATCCTGCTTTATCGGTGCTTTCGAATCGCCGGTCAGCGTCAGTGGCACCGGTCGAATCGCGCGTGTTTATAATCTGTTGGCGTAAACGCTCGGTAAATTTCCGCAAATTAGTTGCTGAAAGAGTGGCTTACCTTCACAATTAAACGCCTGCGGGCGTTTTTTTGTTGGCCCAAATTTGCCCATCCATCTGCGAGAGACAGATGGCTTAATTAAGGATGAACAGAACTATGAAAAAATCGTTAGTCGCTGTTAGCGTCATTGTGGTTCTTGGCGCGGCATGGACCGGGGCTTCCTGGTACACCGGCAAACTGATCGAACAACGGATGGGTGAAGTGGTTGATAACGCCAACAGCCAGCTGAAAGCCTATCTGCCGAAAGCCGGCGTTAAACTGGGTTATGAAAATTATCAGCGCGGTATTTTCAGCAGTAAAATTCGCTATGTGCTGCGCGCCGACGGCAGCATCACTACCGACGATGCTCCGCTGAAGCCGGGTGACGAAGTGGCGTTCCAGGAAACCATCGATCATGGCCCCTTCCCGTTAGCTCAATTGAAAAAATTCAACCTGCTGCCAAGCATGGCATCGGTGCACACCGAACTGGAAAACACCCCGGCGACCAAAGGCCTGTTTGACATCACCAAGGGCAAGTCGCTGTTTACCGCAGAATCTCGCATTTCCTACAGCGGTGACACCTCGTCCGCCATTGACGTGATCCCGCTGGATTACCAAAAAGACAAGTCGGCGCTGAAGTTTAGCGGTGCCACCATCAATGCCGATGTGTCACGCGACATGAAAGCCATCACCCTGGATGCCAGCAGCGACAGCGCCGTGATCAGCGGCCCTAATCAGTTCGGTCAGACCGAGCAGGTCCAGTTGCTGGGCACCTCGCTCAAAAGCCAGACCCATGCCGGCCAGTTTGATCTCAGCCTGGGCAACCAGGATCTGGTGCTCAAGCAAATCAAGGTCGCCGTTGACGGCAAAGACACCCTGTTGCTGGACGGCTTCAAGCTGGCAAGCCAATTCGGTGAGAAAGGCACCAACCTGAACGGTCAGCTTGATTACACCATTGATTCGCTGAAGGTCCAAAACAGCGACTTCGGTTCCGGCAAACTGTCGCTGAAAATCGACCAGCTGGACGCCAAATCGCTGAAAGAGTTTGCCGACCGTTACAACCAACAGGCGATGACCATGCTGCAACAGGCGCAAACGATGGATCCTGTCGCATACCAGCAGCAAACCACCGACATTCTGTTGCAAAACCTGCCGCTGTTGTTGAAAGGCAATCCGTCCATCAGCATCGCGCCGCTGAGCTGGAAAAACAGCAAGGGTGAAAGTACCTTTACCCTGAATCTGGATCTGACCGATCCGGCTCAAGCTGGGTCTCCTGCCGAGTCACCGGATCAACAGCTAGCCCGCTCGGTGAAAAAACTGGATGCCACTCTGAGTATTCCAGTGGCGATGGCCACCGAAACCACTTCGCAAACCGCATTGTTGCAAGGTTACAGCGCTGAAGAAGCGCAGAAACTGGCGCAACAGCAGGTGCAGGGGCTGGCGGCAATGGGCCAGATGTTCAAACTGACCACCCTGAAAGATGACGTGATCGGCAGCAGCTTCCACTACGCCGATAACCAGGTTGATCTGAACGGCAACAAAATGTCGCTGCAGGAATTCATCGGTATGTTTGGCCTGTTGGGCGCACCGGCGGATGAAGGCGCACCGGCACAGGACGCGGTACCCGCCCCTGCACAGTAAAAGCTGATTCACGCTCAAGGGGCCCGAAGATCGGGCCTCTTTTTTATTCCCCGCAGCCTATTTCCTGCTTTGCCTTTCTTTCCTGCCTGGCGTTAATCGTCAAAATAATATGCACCGCGACGGTGGCACCGGCTAACACCGCCAGCAAACCGGCAGCTTCCGGCAAGGAAGGAAAGCGTCGATGAATAAACAATCCCAGCAACGTGGCGAAAAGCGATTCCAATGCGATTAACTGCCCCGACAGCACCATCGGTAAGCTGCGGGAGGCCTGGTTCCACGCCCAGGCCCCCACCACCGAAGAAAATACCGCGATCAGCAGTGCCCAGGCGTACAGTGATCCAGCTTGTCTGAAGCCAAACCCCTGTTTCGGCAGTTCAAAAAGCCCAAGTTGTAACCCCCACGGCAACATCAGCAAGGTTCCCAGCGCACTACCGAGCATCATCAAACCGGTCCAGGCGGCGGTCGCATTTGTAGCTACCTTATCCAGTGAGAACTGGTTGAGCAGGCTGAATGCCAACCATAACCCCACGGCGATCACCGAGAAAATCAACCCGAGCCTCAGCGAGGGGGCGGCAGAGGAACCCAGGCCACCGCTGACGTTGATCAATAATAGCCCTGCGCTGAGCAACACCAGCGGCAGCCACAGCCGCCGCCAGGGCACTATTTTAGCCTTCGCATTTCCCAGCAACGCAAGCAGTACCGGTACCGTGCCGATAAAAGCCGGCGTCAACACCGGGCCACCGAAGGTTACGCCACCGGCAATAGTGGCGCTGTAGCCAAGGTAGCCGATATTGCCCAACGCCAATGCCGTCATGCGCGCCCGCCAGGACAAACCGAGCACGGCTGGCCAGTGTGCAATCATCAGCGCCAGGCCCAACAGGCCGGCAATCACAAAACGCAACGCCAGCAGATCAAAAATGCTGTACGCGCCGGTGACCAAAGGTGCGATGAAATTCAGCGCCCAGCTTAAGGTGGCGACGACGGCAAAAAAGATCCCGCTAACTAATTGATAACCTGAAGTGTGCATAGCTCAGTCTGTACGAAAAAGGGAGACCCCCATTTTTAATGAGTTCGTAACTGTGCTACAAACGAGTTATCAGCCACCAATGCATAATCTGTAGTTATGAATAGACTGGGTAAGTCACTACCACCGCTCGCCAGCCTGCTGCCTTTTGAGGCCGCTGCGCGTCTGGAAAGTTTTTCACGGGCAGCGGAAGAATTGCACCTGACGCAGGCGGCGGTCAGCAGACAAATTCGCCTGTTAGAAGAGAACCTGGCGACCAGGCTGTTTGACCGTCGCAATCGCGCGGTGTATTTAACGCAGGAAGGACGGGAACTGTGGCAGGTGGTAAGCAGCGCACTTACCGGCATCGGCAACCATGCCGAGCAGCTACGGGGCCCTACGGGTCGGCATCAGGTGGTGTTATTGGCGCAGCTCTGTGAAGCTTTTTATTGGCTGATGCCGCGGCTATCGACGTTTCATCAACGCCATCCTGAAATCGAAATTAACGTCGTGACCACCACGCAGCCGCTGACCGATTTTGATAGCCATTTCGACGTGGCGCTGCAAAGTACCGGTCGCGCCAGCGGCGCCAGCCCACTGGTTTTTACCGCCGCCGACGAGGTTTTCCCCGTCTGCAGCCCCGGGTATCTGGGCACGCATCAGGCGATAAGCCGTCTGGAGGATTTAGCGCAACATACGCTGCTGCACTATCGCACCACGCCTGCCCATCAGATGGAATGGGAAAACTGGCTCGCGGTATTCGGCATGACGCTCAGCAGCCACACTCAGGCCAGCAATTTCAATAGCTACCCGATGATGCTGCAAGCGGCGGTCGAAGGCCACGGCATTGCCCTCGGCTGGCGCAGAACCGCCGGCAAGCTGATCGACAGTGGCGCATTGGTCAGGCCCTGTGTCGAAAGCGTGCCGCTGCCGCAGGCCATATCGGTTTATACGCGATCAGCGCTGGCAGAACGCGCCGAAACCGCCGCTTTACTTCATTGGCTTCAGCAGGAGATGCTTAGCGAGTAGGTTCGCTTACCCCGTAGACGGCATCGCGGATTTGTTGCGGGTAAAGCCCGCTCATGCCTTCAAAGGCCGTATTGGTCAAGGCTACCACGCTAATCGCCGCTTGCGGATCGTAAAACCAACTGTGGCCATAGACACCGCCCCACTGCAAGGTGCCGTTGTGCTGAGGCGTCGCCGCCAACTGCGCATCTTCCAGTACCGCACCGCCGAAACCAAACCCCCAGCCAGGCCCCTGAGTTTCGGCGTGCGACCCGACATGAGCTTGACGCATCAGCGCTGCGGTGGCCGGCTGTAAAATGCCTTCCTTGCCACTGCGCAAAGTTTCCACCAACTGCAACACATCGTCTGCATCACCGACCATGCCAGCGCCGCCAGAAGGATAGGCCTGAGCGTCCAGTGCTCGCGAGGGGGCCAGTTCAATCTCGAAGCCGAACCCTTCCGGCAGGGTCAGCAACATGCCATCTTGTATAGGTTCCGGCGGCGAAGCGGTGTCGTGATACGCCGTTGCCAGATTATCGGCATCGGCGGTGTAAAAACCGGTATTACGCAACCCCAAAGGTTGGGCAACCCAGTGCTTGAACACCTGCGGCAAGGGCTCGCCCGCCACCTGTTCCAGCACCGCCCCCAGCACATCGATTGCCAGTGAATAGCGAAACTCGCTGCCCGGCACCGCCAACAGGTCGGCCTGCGCCAACAGACGCAAATTCTGCTCCAGCGTCAACGAAGACAACTCCATACCATCTTGAATGCCGAGTCGATGATACGGTCCCTCCGCAGGCTGGCTCAGGCGGTAATCCAGCCCGGCAGTGTGGCTCAGCAAATGACGGATTTTAATCTGCGAACGAGCCCCATTGGCCAGCGCCGGGGTGAACCACGGCAGCCAACGGCTGACGGTATCATCCAGCCCCAGCTTTTGCTGTTCGATCATGCGCATGGCCGCCAGCGTAATGTAAGGCTTGGACACCGACGACAGCCGAAATTGGGTCTCACGCCGCATGGGCCGCCGCTGTTCACGATCGGCATAACCGCTGGCATTGGCGTAAACCACGCGACCATGCCGCGCGACCAGCACCACGCTGCCAACAATACGCCCTTCATCAATCGCCTGTTGGCTGACGGCCTGCACTCTTTTTGCTAATGACTGATCCGATGTAGACATGTTTTGTTGCTCTCTGAGGATAATAAAATCAGTCTATAGCGATTATTATAAAATTAAATGCCGCATTTCTTAACGGATCATTAAGCAGGAATTACTGATAGATGAGCTCACTGTTGCAGCTGCTGCCGTTTTTCGAAGCCGTCGCCCGATTGGGCAGTTTTACTCAGGCGGCCAATCAATTGGGCGTCACGCCTCCGGCTGTCTCGCAAAATATTCAGGCGTTGGAAACCCGCCTGGGCGTACGGCTGTTCAACCGGACCAGCCGCTCCGTGCGGCTAAGTGATGAAGGCCGTCTGTTTTATCAACGGGTCGCACCGGCTATGGGTCAGATTGACGTCGCGGCGGAAGACCTGCGAACTTTGCGCGGCCGCCCTTCCGGGCTGTTACGCATCACTCTGCCACAGCTGGCGGCTTCGCTGCTGGTTATGCCTCATCTGGCCGAGTTTCAGGCACGTTTCCCCGAGATCCAGCTTGAGCTGTTTACCGACGACCATTTCTCCGATCTGGTGCTGGACAGCTTCGATGCCGGTATCCGCATGCACGCCATGCTGCAAAAAGACATGATTGCGATCCCAATCGACAACGGTCAGAAACGGGTGGTGATCGCCGCCCCCGGCTATTTGGCGCAGCACGGCACGCCGCAAACACCGCAAGCGCTGAGCGATCACGACTGCCTGCGTTACCGTTTTCCCGGCAGTGGTAAATTCGAACCCTGGTATTTCAGGCAGGATGGCGCGCAGCTGACGCTGGAGGTCGGCGGTAGCCTGATATTTAACGAAGACAGGTTGATTAAAGATGCCGCGCTGGCGGGATTGGGTATCACCCAGCGGTTTAGCGGCACGGTACACCCTGAACTGAGCAGTGGGCAACTGGTGGAAGTTCTGGCCGATTACGGCAGTGATGCCCCCGGGTTTTTCCTCTATTTTCCCGCCAGTCGACATATGCCGCTCAAGCTGCGCGTATTTATTGATTTTATGCGCGAAAAACGAGCGCAACAGTCACCTTTCGAAAACCGCATTAGCGCGCCCTGAGTTTTTTTGGGCGGCACAGTGCGGGAATTACACATAACTTAATGATAAATAGAGATATACCATTTAAATAACTCGAGAAATAATAGGAGGGGAAATTATTTGACTGATCGTTCCACAATCAATACTATACGGCCTCAACTCATTTAAAGCCCCCCAATCCGCCATGAGTGCTGAAAAACCTATCTATCCAGGTCGTCCGAGACAGTTCGAAGATGAGGATGTCATTGATGCCGCCGTGGCCGTTTTTAGCGTCAATGGCTATGCAGGCACCTCTGCGCAAGATTTATGCAACGGAACCGGATTGGGGAGAGGAAGCCTATATAATGCCTTTGGTAGCAAGCAAGCTCTGTACGAGCAAGCATTGTTGCGCAGCCATGAACACACCATGTCGGCGCAATTAGCCATTCTCACACAGCCTGGCCTGGTGAAGGAACGACTACGTACCCTGCTGCTATGGGGTATTGCCGAAGATCTCTCGCAACCTGAGCAACATGATGCCATGGTCTTGTTCTCGGCACTGGAGCGAGGCAGCAAAGACCAGGCGGTCGCCAGTCTGAATCAAGAATATCGGCAACGTTTAGAACAAACCCTGGTCGCGGTGTTTACCGAAGGCCAACGAACAGGAGAACTCGGTAGCAAAGCATCCGCGATTGAAATGGCCAGAGGCTTTTTGGCCGGTTATTACGGTTTGCGCGTGCTGAACAAAAACATTTCAGATAGAAATACCCTCGAAGACGTCGTCGCAGGTCTGTTAATCAACTTATAAAACAAAGAAAAAAATCTCATAAAGAGTATTAAATATTTTTGTAACGATCATTCAAAATCCAGGAGAGCAGTAAAGCTATGCCGTTAGCAGTATATATATTGGGGTTGGCCATTTTTTCAATTGGCACAGCAGAATTAATGGTGGCGGGCATGATGTCTACTTTGTCCGAAGCCTTTAGTATCACCGTTGGGGAAGTCGGTCATTTAATCTCTTATTATGCCTTTGGCGTGATGTTGGGTGGCCCGGTATTAACCTATTTCTTCTTGAAATTTAAAGCTCCCTACCGAACCACCTTATTGTGGCTATTAGCTCTGTATGTCGTGGTGCAGGGTTTGAGTGCCTTTATTTCCGATTACTCTATTCTGGTTGCTATCCGAATTGTGACGGGCATTTTGTGCGCTGGGTGTTTGAGCCTTTCGCTGGCGACCAGCATGGCGTTGGTTCCGATACAACATCGCCCGCGAGCCGCCTCGATAGTCATCGGCGGTTTTATGGTCTCTAACGTGTTTGGGGTGCCTCTTGCCACCATCATCGATCAACACTGGGGATGGCGCATCACCTTCGGCCTGGTCGCCGTGTTGGTCTTTATCTGTTTGTTGGCGCTGGTGCGCCTGTTACCCGCTATTGCCGCAGGCAGGACGCTTAAAATGGCAGAGGAAATCAAGGCTTTTAAAAACAAGGCCTATTGGAAAGCCTGCACCACCAGCTGCTTAATTCTGGGCGCCAGCTTCGCGGCCTTCAGTTATTTCGTTCCCGTTTTGGTCGACGTCAGCGGCTTTAGCATGCAGGCCGTCCCCTTTATTTTGATGCTTTACGGCCTGGCCAATATTGTCGGTAACATGATCACCGGGCGTCTGGCCTATCGCCACAGCCTGGCGATTATGGTGGTGGGACTGACTATTCTCAGCCTGTCGTTGTTCGGCATGGCGTTATTTGCCGAATACCCGTTAATCGCCATTTGTGCAGTAATACTGATTGGCCTGTCCGGTGTGCCAATGAATCCTGCCATGATGGCGAGAATTGTTAGCGTGGCTCATCCAGGGCCCATGGTTAATGCTGTTCATACTTCAGTGATTAATATTGGTTTAGGTGGCGGTTCTTATTTGGGAGGAATGGCGATCGCCTCCGGCTATGGCTTGCGTTCGGCCTTGTGGATTGGGATGGCATTGGCAATATTGGCACTGTTGTCAATTTTACCCTATTTGCGCCGCGGTCAGCAGGGCTGGAGTTAATTTAGAACGAGTGAGATCAGGGGCGCCGAAGCGCCCCTATTAGTATCAGCGTTTATCCAGCGCCTGCACAATTTGGTAAGTGGCCGCCACCCGATCATCGTTTGGGAACCACTTGTTGGCCAGCATCACCACCGCAATTTTTTGCGAAGGGATAAACACCGCATAGGTGGAGAAGCCGCCGGTCGAGCCGGTTTTATTGTACCAGGCCGCGCCCTGATCCTGCTGCGGTGGCGTTATCGCCGTGGCCGGTGCTCCGTTCATGATCATACCGGCATTGTTGCCTTCCGTCAGCGTCGCTAACTTCTCTGGGTACGGGTAGCTTTCCCACATCAAATCTTGCGTGAATACCCCGGTCCGGTAATACCCGGTATGGGTGGATGCCAGCGCCTTGCGCCACGGCTCCCCTACCTTGACCACCTGCATATTGGCGTCGAGGTAGCGGATCAGATCCTGAGCGTTGGATTTGATGCCGTAGGCTTCGGCATCCAGCGGACCCGGCGTGACCCGTACCGGCTGGTCTTTTTTGTTGTAACCCTGCGCGTAATTCTCCATTTCTTCGGCGGGTACCTTAATGAAGGTGTGATCCATGCCCAGTGCCGGCAGCAGCGTTTTTTCCATTGCCTGGGTAAAAGGCTGGTTCAGGCTCTTGGCGGTGATCATCCCCAGCATGCCGATGCCCAGATTGGAATAAACGCGGTAGCTGCCTACCGCATGCGCCGGCTGCCACTGCCGGTAATAGGCCATCAGTTGTGCATCGTTGGTCACGTCGTCCGGGACAAACAGCGGCAAGCCGGAAGTATGGGTCGCCAGGTTCAGCAAGGTAACGTGGTCAAACGCGCTACCGCGCAGCGTCGGCAAATAACGACTGGCCGGATCGGCAAACGACATTTTGCCCTCATTTTGCGCATAGGCCGCCAGGGTAGCGGTGAAGGTCTTGCTCAGGGAGCCAATTTCAAACAGCGTCTGGTTGGTGATCGGTTTACCGGTCTGTTTGGACGCTACGCCATAGTGATAAAACTGTTGTTTACCGTCGACCGACACCGCAATTGCCATGCCCGGCACGGCATATTTTTGCATCAGCGGCTGAATAATGGCGTCAATGTCGGCTTTCTCGGCGGCATGACCGGCCGGCAGGATCAATGCGGCGAACAACGCGGCAGCGAGGCGATTTATTTTGGTCATAATGAAGCTCTTGAGTTATAGGGTATCGGCCGATGCTAAAAGATTTTATTGTCATTCGACACAACGACATCCCTGGTTGATGAAGGTATTCCTTTACTGACTGCGTTATCTCCGCAACAGATGCGCAAAATATCGGGGTTTAGCCGGGGATTGACAAGCGATAATAATTTCAGCCAGCATAAAGAAAAACTTATGGCTTAGCTTATGCGCAACCGACTTCCCCTCAATGCCCTGCGGGCGTTTGAATCCTCTGCCCGCCACCTGAATTTTACCCGCGCCGGGCTGGAACTGAGCGTCACCCAGGCTGCCGTCAGCCAACAGGTGCGAACGCTCGAACAGCAGCTGGGTATTCAACTGTTCCGTCGCCTACCGCGTGGTCTGGACCTGACCGAAGAAGGACAGGCGTTGCTGCCGGTACTCAGCGATGCCTTCGATCGCATTGAATCGGTACTGCAGCAGTTTGAGGGCGGGCATTTCCATGAGGTGCTGACGGTCGCGGTGGTGGGTACCTTTGCCGTGGGCTGGCTGATGCCCCGTCTGGCGGCCTTCAGAGCATCACACCCGTTTATCGATCTGCGGGTGCTGACCAACAATAATCTGGTCAACCTGTCCGCTGACGGAATGGATTTTGCTATCCGTTTCGGCGAAGGACGCTGGCCCGCTACCCACAACCTTAAATTGTTTGACGCGCCGCTGACGGTACTGTGCCCGCCAGAAATCGCCAAACGCCTGCGCACGCCACAGGATCTGCAACACGAACTGCTGATGCGCAGCTACCGCAAAGACGAATGGGAACGTTGGTTCACGGCGGCGCAGGTCACACCATGGCGGATCAATGGCCCGGTCTTCGACTCTTCACGGCTGATGGTCGAAGGTGCCATTCACAGCGGCGGCGTGGCCCTGGCCCCGGCACGCATGTTTGCTCGTGAATTGCAGGAGGGAGTGTTGCAGCGCCCCTTCGCCGCCGAAGCGAACCTCGGCGCTTACTGGCTCACTTACCTGAAGTCGCGGGATATGACGCCTGCGATGAAAGTCTTTGTCGGTTGGCTACGGCAACAGGCCAACGAAGAATCGGCGCAAATCAGGCAGAGCCACGTTTGATCAACATCGGTGGCAAAATAACGTTCTGCGGCGGCAAATCGGCGGCGGCGATCCGCTGTAACAAACGTGAGGCTGCGCTGCGGCCCACCTCCCGCGCCGAACTGGAAACCAGCGTCAATGGTGGTTCAGTCAGTTCGGCCTCGGGGACGTCGCCAAAACCAATCAGCGCCACCTGCTGCCCGTAATAGGTATCCACCCCTTCCGAGCCAATACTGCGCCCGCTACGCACGATGCCAAAATAAGCTCCCAGGGCCACCGACGCCTTGTGGCACACCAGTGCGCTGATGTTCGGATACTGGCGCAGCAGATTTTCAGCCGCTTCCGCCGCCGCCCGCTGCTGGCAGTCGCACTCGACAATCCATTCAGATCGAAAAGGCAGCCCATACTGCACCAGCGTGGCACAAAAGCCCCCGAGGCGTTCCGCACGGGTCAGTGAATTGCTTTGCCCACCGAGATAGGCAATTTGGCTGTGGCCGCGTTTGATCAAAAATTCAGTGGCCATTTTGGCGGCCTGCATATTGTCCGGCCGAACCACATCCACGCCTTCCAGCCCATTGGAACGTGCGGCGCAAACCAGCGGAACCCCCTGTTCTGCGGCCTTTTCCTTCAGCCCCTCGGCCATACGCACGCCGCCCGCCAGCACCATGCCGTCGACGCCGTGCTCCAGCAGCGTATCAAAACAACGCATCAGCCCTTTGCCATCGCGACCGCTTTGGGTCAGGAACAGCACTTTGCCGTGCTCCTCCAGCACTTCGCTCAGCCCCGCGGTCATTTCCGCATAAAACGGCTCGCAAATATCACGCAGGATCAGCCCAATCACGCCCGACTCTCCGCCGCGCAGCGTCGCCGCCTGACGGTTACGCACATAGCCCAGGCTTTCAATCGCCTGATTCACCCGCGTGACGGTGGTCGATGAGATGCGCCCTTTGCCGCTCAGCACCAGAGAAACCGTGGTGACGGAGACGCCGGCCTGCTGCGCAACATCAGTGATGGTGATTTTTTTGATGGTCATGACCTCGGCGAGCCCGATCCTGGGCATTCTGTCCCCTGGCCACTCAAGGGCAGCAAACCAGGGGGATGTCTCTTGAAGCAAATGGTATACCGAATCTGTTTGATCAGTAAAACGTTTTACTGGCTCCTCCATTCTCACCGCAATGCAGGCTCTGAAATTGTGATTAGCGGCGCATTTTTGCTAGGTAAAACGTTTTATCTTATTTTTACCTAACAGGGGTACACACCACTTTTGCACGCTTTTTCGCCAGGAGCCGCCGGTTATGCCAGCACCTAAAAAACAAAAAATTACGCTCTGGGAGTTTTTCCAGAGCCTGGGCAAAACATTTATGTTGCCCGTCGCCTTGCTGTCGTTCTGCGGCATCATGCTGGGGATCGGCAGTTCGCTGAGCAGTCGCGACGTCATCACCCTGATGCCGTTTATCGGCCACCCTGCCTTCCAGTTGTTGTTCACCTGGATGAGCAAGATTGGCTCATTCGCCTTCAGCTTCCTGCCGGTGATGTTCGCCATCGCTATTCCACTGGGCATGGCACGTGAAAACAAGGGGGTTGCCGCGTTCTCCGGTTTTGTCGGCTTTGCGGTGCTGAACCTGGCCACCAACTTCTATCTGACCACCGCCGGCATTTTGCCCACCACCGATCCGCTGGTGCTGAAAGCCAATAACATCCAGAACATCCTCGGCATTCAGTCGATCGATACCGGCATTCTGGGGGCGGTGATCGTCGGCATTATCGTTTACCTGCTGCATGAGCGTTTTAATACCATTCGCCTGCCGGATGCGCTGGCGTTCTTTGGCGGCACCCGTTTCGTGCCGATCGTTACCACCCTGGTACTGGGCCTGTGTGGGCTGGTGATCCCGCTGATCTGGCCGTGGTTTGCCGCCGGCATCAACGGGTTGGGTTGGGTGATTAACGGGGCCGGTGCCTTTGGGCCGATGATTTTCGGTACCGGCGAACGCCTGCTGTTGCCGTTCGGCCTGCACCACATTCTGGTGGCGTTAATCCGCTTTACCGAAGCGGGCGGCACGCTGGACGTTTGCGGCCATAGCGTCAGCGGCGCACTGACCATCTTCCAGGCTCAGCTCTCTTGCCCAACCACCACCGGCTTTGCCGAAAGCGCCACCCGCTTCCTGTCACAGGGTAAAATGCCGGCATTCCTCGGCGGTCTGCCGGGGGCAGCGTTGGCGATGTATCACTGCGCCAAGCCGGAAAACCGCCATAAGATTAAGGGGCTGCTTATCTCCGGCGTGGTGGCCTGCGTGGTCGGCGGGACTACCGAACCGATCGAATTCCTGTTCCTGTTCGTCGCGCCTTTCCTGTACTTCATTCACGCCATCCTGACCGGGTTGGGCTTTACCGTGATGGCGCTGCTGGGGGTGACCATCGGCAATACCGACGGCAATATCATCGACTTCGTGGTGTTCGGCATCCTGCACGGTACCGCCACCAAGTGGTATCTGGTGCCGATCGTGGCCGCCATCTGGTTCGCTGCCTACTACGCCATTTTCCGTTTCTCCATTCAGCGCTTTAACATCAAAACTCCCGGTCGCGAGAGCGAAACCGCCGGCAGCCAGAGCGCACCGTTAGGGGCCGTCGGCAAATCCGGCTATAACGTGCCGGCGATCCTGGCGGCGCTGGGTGGCAGCGATAACATCGTTTCCCTGGATAACTGCATCACCCGTCTGCGACTGTCGGTCGATGATATGAGCAAGGTGGACGATGCCGCGCTGAAAGCTAACCGCACGATTGGCGTGGTGCACCTTAACGAGCATAACCTGCAGGTGGTGATCGGCCCGCAGGTGCAATCGGTGAAAGATGAATTAGACTCACTGATAGCCGCCGCATCCCCTGCCGCGGCCCTGCAGGGAGCATCCCATGTTTGATTTTTCTACCCCGGTTGATCGGCACGGCACCTGGTGCACGCAATGGGATTACATCGCCGATCGCTTTGGCCGCGACGATTTGTTGCCCTTCACCATTTCCGATATGGATTTCGCCACGGCCCCCTGCATTATCGAAGCGCTGCAACAGCGCCTGCAGCATGGCGTGCTGGGTTACAGCCGCTGGCAGCATGAAGATTTTCTCGGGGCGGTACGTCATTGGTATCAACAGCGCTTTGCGGCTCCTGTTGACACCAACACCGCCGTGTATGGCCCGTCGGTGATTTATATGGTGGCGCAATTGATTCGCCTGTGGTCGGCACCGGGTGAATACGTAGTCACCCACACGCCGGCCTATGACGCCTTTTATAAGGTGATCCTCGGAAATCAGCGCCAACTGTTGGCCTGCCCGCTGCATAAGCAGGGTAACGACTGGCAGTGCGATATGGCGCACCTGGAAGCCTTGCTGGCACGGCCGCAGACCAAAATTCTGCTGCTGTGCAGCCCGCAGAACCCGACAGGCAAGGTATGGCGCGCGGAAGAATTGCAGCAGATGGCCGAACTGTGTGAACGTCACGACGTACGGGTGATCAGCGATGAAATCCACATGGACATGGTCTGGGGGGAAAACCGCCACACGCCGTGGAGCCAGGTCGCCACCACGCCCTGGGCATTGCTGACCTCAGGCTCTAAAACCTTCAATATCCCGGCCTTAACCGGCGCCTACGGTTTTATCAGCGATGATGCCAGCCGCGAGGCTTACTTCCAGCAGTTGAAGGCGCGCGACGGCTTATCTTCACCGGCGGTACTGGCGGTGGTGGCACATATTGCCGCTTATCGCCACGGCGAACCCTGGCTGGATGCGCTGCGTGATTACCTGCAGGACAACCTGACGTACGTTGCCGAGCGGCTGAACCAGGCCTTTCCTGCCCTGGCCTGGCAGCCGCCGCAGTCCACCTATCTGGCCTGGATCGATCTGCGCCCGTTGGGCATTGACGATCGCCAGTTACAGCAGGTGCTGATCGAACGCGAGAAGGTGGCGATTATGCCCGGTTTCACCTACGGCGAAGAAGGCCGTGGCTTCCTGCGTCTGAACGTCGGCTGCCCGCGCAGCAAAGTCGAAGCGGGTATGGACAAGCTGATAAATGGGTTGAAGTTTGTGCTGGACGAGGTTTGATCTGATGGGCTGGAAGGCAGGCGAAAGCCTGCCTTTTTTCACTCTTACGGTGTCAACTGCGGGATATCATCCAGACGATAATACACCGGTATTCCCCGCTCATTAGCCAGGCGTACATCGTTATCCGCACCGGCCGACGTCCCTTCCAGGCGGTAAATAGCCTGACACTGGGCTATCAGTCGGTGGGCTACAGGATAGAGAAAGGCTTCACTTACCGCATCCCCCAGCTGGGTCGAGCCGGCCGCTGCGGCCAAGGGCAACGCCAGCCATTCGCCGATCACCGGCACATGCCCGCGTTGGTAGACCGCAAGCGCTGCCTGCTCCAGCCGATGCAAATTGTCGGCAATACGCTGCGCATCGCCCCCGGTGCCGCTGCGGTACGGGCCGGCGATCAGGATCAATTGGGCGTTCATAGTGGCTTCTCCAGAGTGTGGTTAAGGGCGACAAACTGCAACAACATGATGGTTTTGGCATCGACAATGGTGCCCTGGCTGACAGCACGCAAAGCGTCCACCAACGGCAGCTCTATCACTTCAAGGTCTTCGCCTTCCGCTTCCACCCCGCCGCCGTTGCTGATCCGCTCATCGGCCTGGTATTCGCCGATAAAAAAGTGCAGTTTCTCGGTCACCGAACCGGGGCTCATGTAAGCTTCAAACACCTTTTGCACGTTTTGCACGATATAGCCGGTTTCTTCCTCTGCCTCGGCCCGGATGCGTTCTTCCGGCGACGCATTGTCCAGCAACCCGGCCGCAGCCTCTATCAACATGCCGTCGTGCCCGTTAACGAACACCGGGAAGCGGAACTGACGCGTCAGCACTACCTTTTGCCTTTGCCGGTTAAACAGCAAGATGGTGGCTCCGTCGCCGCGGTCGTAGGTTTCACGGCTTTGTCGTTGCCATACGCCATCACGACGCAAAAAATCAAAGGTGGTTTTTTTCAGCACATACCAGTCATCAGACAGCACCCGGGTTTCGACAATGCGAACCCGATCTTGGGTAGCGATCATGGTGTTCAACTCCGCAAGCAGGAAAGGAAATTGATACTATCGTGCATTTTCGTGTATGATCAAGATATTTCGTGCAATGTAAATTTAACGGGAAAACGTCATGCTCACCAGCCAACGTAAAAAAATCATTCTGGAAAAACTGGCTCAGGACGGACAGGTTCTGGCCAAACAGCTCAGCGAGATGTTCGGGTTGTCCGAAGATACCCTGCGGCGCGATCTGCGCGAATTGGACAGTGAAGGCCTATTGCAACGAGTGCACGGCGGTGCGCTGCCGGTTTCCCCGGCCATTGCCACCTTTGCCGAAAGAAACGGGCAGGAATCAGCCGCCAAACGGGCGATTGCCAAAGCCGCAGCGGCGATGATCGCCCCCGGTCAAGTGGTGATCCTGGACGGTGGCACCACCTCCGCCGAGTTGGTGAAACAGCTGCCGCCCACGCTGGAAGCCACCGTCGTCACCCACAGCCCCAGCGTGGCCGTGGGTCTGGTAGACCACCCGAAGGTCGAGGTGATCCTGATCGGCGGGCGTTTATATAAACATTCGATCGTCAGCGTTGGCGCAGCCGCAGTGGAAGCCATGTCTCATATTCGCGCCGATATCTATTTTATGGGCGTGACTGGCGTGCACCCTACTGCCGGCCTGAGCACCGGCGATCTCGAAGAGGCTTACATCAAGCGTGCACTGGCAGCACGGGCGGCAGAAACCGTGGTATTGGCCTCGGCCGCCAAGCTCAATGCCGCCTCACAATATGCCATTGGCGATATTTCCATGGCGCAAAGTATTATCGTCGAGCGTTCCACCGACGCCGCACTGACCGGCCCGCTGGAGCAGGCCGGTTTGACCGTGGTCAGAGCCTGAATAACCTGAATCATTAAATAACTTAATTAATACGCGGCTATTTCTTTTATCCGCGTATTTATTAACGTCGCACTCAGCGTATCCAATAAAAATGCGAGAGTTATCACACTTCATTAAAGTTATTTCTCCCCGCCTCATCATTGATGGCGATAAAACCGGCCTTAACGCGACGTTAACGCAACACATTGATTATTAAAAATATCATCGGAAATATCTCAAAACCCCCCTAAAATAAAATGAGATCTCCTTCGCAAAATTAACCTCACCGACAAGCCTGTCAAGGTCAACCATAAAAATATTTGTGATTGTTTTGTGATATCGCCTGCAAATTTTACCGATGCCAAAAATGACAATGAGCTCCACGGAACTGGCTGGAGACAGGTATATGAAGATTGGCGTAGTAATAAGCGGCGGCGATGTCACCGGGATCAATAACTTTATTTTCCAGGTCGCCAGGTTGGCGCAGGCAGATATCATTCTGTTTAACGGTGGTATTCCCGGATTATTGGCTAATCAACACAGTCCTATTGCCCAACGCGATTTGGTTGATTTTTCTATTTCATCAATGCCGATAATGTCTTCCGGCCGCACGGCCAGGAAATTGACGGTTGGAGAATATGAAATCATCAGCAAACAGCTTAAGGCTTTGCATATAGACGTGCTTATTATGGCCGGCGGTGATGGGTCGCTGCAGTTTTTAAATACGCTCAGCGAATTTGGCATTAATTGTTTTGGCGTGGGGATGACTATCGACAATGACGTTTTCGGCAGCCATTACAGCATTGGCTTTTCCACCGCCTGCGAACAGGTGATAAAAGAAGTCTCAAAACTGAGAAACACCGGACGCGCCCTGCCCGGACGCGTGTTTATGATTGAGCTGCTGGGCGGCTACTGCGGTGAGTTGACGCTGCAATCGGCGATCAAATCCAATGCGGACTTTGCCCTGATCCCGGAGTGCCAATATGCCTTGACTCAGTTGGCGGAAAAAATAACCCAGCGGCTGGAGCAACAAAACAGCGTGATTATTTTGTGCTCAGAAGGCTATACCAAAGAGTACTCGCCCGGTTTTCAAGGCGCCATCGACACCATGATTAAACAATTGGAGCCCAAAATTGGCGTGCGTATTCGTAAAACGATTATGGGTTACGGTCTGCGTAATGGTGAACCGACCGGCGAAGAGATTTATCAGGGGACCATTATGGCCAGCGAAGTCGTTCGCTGTATTCATTCAGGAATGAAGAACAAGGCAATTATTATTAATGCCGGCAACCAACCTATTCCCATCGATTTAATCAGCATGCAGAAACGTTTGGTTGATACCGAAGGACACCATTACAAACTCGCCAGGCAATTAAATATAATCTGAGGAGATACCCATGCTTAAAATACTGTGCGTATGTGGCTGTGGCCTCGGCTCCAGCTTTGCCATCGAAATGAGCGCAAGAGCGGTGCTGAAGAAATTGGAGATTGAGGCAGATATTGATCACACCACTATCTCTGAGGCCAGCGCCTTTAAATCAGATATTATTCTTACCCAAAAAACCTTCGCCGATATTTTAAATGCCGACGCCAGCGAAGAGGAAAAAAAGCGGGTGATTATTCTGCATCGGCTTACCGATAAAGTGGAAATTGAGCAAAAGATCGTGGCCTTCCTGAAAGAACGTGACATGAAGGAAACCCGCCATGAATAGCCTGATTGACTTTATCGTCAAAGACCTGTTGGGCCAGGCTTCCATTCTGGTCGCATTTATCGCCATGCTGGGGCTATTGCTGCAGAAGAAATCCATCGGCAAAATGGCCGAAGGCACCTTCAAAACCCTGCTGGGCTTCCTGATCATGATGGCCGGCATCAACATTATTGTCGGCGCCCTGACCTATCTGAACAGCATTTTCACCCAGGGCTTCGGCATGACCGGTTATATCACCGACGTCGCCGCCATTGCCGGCCTGGCCAACCGTGAATTGGGTTCAGAGGTGGCGTTGACCCTGATGGTGATTTTCGCGGTGAATATCATCATTGCGCGCATTACTCCATTCAAATATATCTTCCTGACCGGTCAGGCATTGCTGTGGATGGCCACCATAGGGGCGGTGATCGGCTACAAGGCCGGGCTCACCGGCATGCCGCTGATTCTGACCGGCGGCATATTCGGCGGCGTGATGGCGGTCTTGATGCCTGCCCTGGCCCAGCCGGTGGTGCGCAAAATCACCGGTTCGGACGATGTGGCCCTGGGGCACTTCTGCACCATTGGCTATCTGGTACAGGCTGCCGTCGCCAAGGTAGTCGGTAAGGGCTCCCGCTCCACCGAAGACCTGGAGCTGCCCGATAACTTCAAGTTCCTGCAGGACACCTACCTGTCGATGGCGGTGGTGATGATCCCGATGTATCTGATCCCGGCGCTGGCTGCCGGTCCGCAGTACATCGCCCAGTATGCCGGCGGCATGAACTACCTGATGTATTCCTTTATGCAGGCCATCCAGTTTGTCGCCGGCGTATTTATCCTCTACAGCGGCGTACGCCTGCTGCTCAATGAGCTGGTACCCGCATTCCGCGGTATCGCCCTGCGCGTGGTGCCGGATGCCAAACCGGCGCTGGATTGCCCGGTGCTGTTCCCCTACGCCCCTAACGCGGTGATCGTCGGCTTCCTCGCCACCACCCTCGGCTCAATCATCGGCATGATCGTTTTCCCCATGTTCGGATTGGCGATGATCCTGCCCGGTTTGCTGACCAACTTCTTTGCCGGCGGCACCGCAGGCATCTTCGGCAATGCGCTGGGCGGCCGTCGCGGCGCAATGATAGGCGGCGTGGTTCACGGCCTGTTTATCACCTTCCTGCCGGCCATTCTGGTGCCAATGCTGGAAAGCTACGGCTTTGTCGGGGTGACTTTCAGCGACTCCGACGTCATCAGCAGCGGGCTGGTGATGGGACATGCTTTCCAGGGCAACTGGCTGTTCATCGCCTTGTTCATCGTCTTCGTCACGCTGATTGCGTGGTTTGTTAACGGTAAATCAACCAAGCACCATGAGGAAAAAGTCCATGAAACTCTATAATTTCAACGAGCTGTTGTCCGTGGCCAAAGCTCGTGATTTCAAAGCCATAGGCTCATTTAATCTCCACTGTCTGGAGATGTTACCGGCCTTTTTCAAAGCGGCCAAAAACATGCACAGCCCGCTGATGATCCAGATTTCGACCGGGACCGCCGAATATTTGGGTTACAGGCTGCTGGTTGATTCGGTGCGTTCTCTGGCCCAAAGCGAGGATGTTCCCACCTGCCTGCATTTGGATCACTGCTCTGACATTGCCTCCATCGAGACGGCGATTGAGGCCGGCTTCAGTTCGGTAATGTATGACGGTTCGCACCTGGAAATGGACGAGAACATCGCCAACACCCGGCGGGTCATCGACATTGCACGCCAGCGCAACGTGTCGGTGGAAGCCGAATTGGGTGCCATCGGCGGCTCCGAAGACGGTAAGGCGGTGGCGGAAGAGGATATCTGCTTTACCACGGTGGAAGATGCCAAACGCTTTGTCGATGAAACCGGAGTCGATATGCTCGCGGTCTCGGTAGGCACCGTCCACGGACTCTATACCGGCAAGGCGCATATCCAACACCAGCGTCTGGCGGAAATCACCGCCGCCACAGGTACCCCGCTGGTGCTGCATGGCGGTACCGGCGTCAGCGATGAGGATATGCGGCTCGCGGTAGCCGGTGGCATCGAGAAAGTGAACGTGGGCACCGAGATGAACGTGCAATGGGTCGACCGATGCAAACAAACCTTTGAAAAGGGCAAGGTCAATGACAGCGTGCGCAAATTCCTGATCCCCGCCAACAATGCCGTTACCCAGGTATTAACGGAAAAGATCGGCCTGTTTAAATAATCACTGCCCTATTTTCTTTTTTATAAAACTCACAACCCTGGTGCCCCGGCGCCCGTCGGGGCTGGAAAGTTCACGCTTAATTTGTGGAGAAGGTCATGTTTAATTTTATGAAAAGCACGCGAAATAAAGCACTTGATCACGGCCAGCAGAATGCCGAAGCCAATGAAATATCGGCCGAAATTGATCTATTGGAACAGCAGTTGGCCACAGCGCCGGCGGATGGCGAAATTCATAAGGCTTTAATGCTGTCTTATAATCGCGCATTAAAGGTTTATGCCAAAAATAAAAACCATCGCCAGCGGATCGACGGCATTTTTATTAAAATGGATGAGCTGCGCAATATTATCAGGAAGTCTCTTTGAGGGAATATGATGACGATTAAACAACTGCTGATAGAAGCCGGTGCAATACAGGTCGGCGTGCAGGAAACCGACTGGAAGAAGGTGATTGAGCTGGCAGCCCGGCCCCTGGTCGAAAACGGCTATATTCACGCATCCTATTATCAGGCGGTGATCAGCAACACCTTGGCCCATGGGGCTTATTACGTATTCGACGAAGGCATTGCCATCCCCCATGCGCGCCCGGAATGCGGCGTGATCAAAAACTGTTTCAGCATGGTGCTACTGGAGCAACCGATCGCCTTCGAAGACAGTGAAGAGGCCGACATCGTGATCCTGTTCGGGGCGACCGACAGTAACAACCACATTGAGGAAGGCATCCGCGCGATTGTGGATTTGCTGGATAACAAGCCGCGGCTCGAGCGGTTACGCGCCGCAAAACTCTGGCAAGAGGTAGTGGAAATATTATGACTTCGACAGCAGACAACGTCGGTAAAACCGTTATTTTGGTCAATGGCGTTCCGGCTTCAGGGAAAAGTACCGTCGCCCGCGCGCTGGCACACCATTTTGATCTGCCTTATCTCTCCCTCGACGGTATCAAAGAACCTTTTATGGCACGCCTGGATAACATAGACCGCGAGCTGAACCGTCAGTTGGGCTATGCCGCATACCAGGCTATCTGGTCAATGGTGGCGCAGGCGCCGTTGCGCTGTATCTATGTCATCGACGCCTGGTTTGGCTTTCAGTCCAGAGAACAGCTACGCCAATACCTGCGTGAAGCGGGCGTCACACAAGTTTTGGAAGTGTGGAATCAGATATCCGGTAACCTGGCCGCCGAACGCTACGCGGCACGCACCGGTCAGCGTCCCAAAGGCCACCCTGGTGCGGAATACTTGCCCGAACTGCGGGCGCTGGCCGATCGCGCCATGCCGATGGCCCTGGGCCCGGTGCTGCGTATTGAGCAGGCACAACCGTTGGACATCGACAGGGCTAACCACTGGCTGGCGCAGCACGGCGTAGGCGATAACCAGGAAAAAAACATCGCAAAACTGAGGGTGGGATAAACTCTGTTACCGACATCAATGCGGGAGCGGCGCGCTCCCGCTTTAGTGCATAAAGGCAGCAATCAGCAACATTAGTGTGATTGTCGTCACTTTTTTATGCAACTCAATGGCAATTTTCATCATTTTGTTTTTATACTGATCTGCACTTTACCTACAACAAAATAACGAGTGCACATCATGATTGACCCACGCCTCCCCTTGACCGATATCCACCGTCACCTCGATGGCAACATCCGCGCGCAAACCATTCTCGACCTCGGCCGCCAGTTCAACCTTGCCCTGCCCGCTAACGAACTGGAAGCGCTACGTCCACACGTGCAAATTACCCACGCCGAACCGGATCTGATCAGTTTCCTGCAAAAGCTGGACTGGGGCGTAGCGGTGCTGGGCGACCTGGACGCCTGCCGCCGGGTTGCCTACGAAAACGTCGAGGATGCTGCCAACGCCGGTCTGCACTATGCCGAACTGCGCTTCTCACCGTATTACATGGCGATGAAGCATCAGCTGCCGGTGGCTGGGGTGGTGGAAGCCGTGATTGATGGCATTCGTTCCGGTTCCCGTGATTTGGGTATCGATGTGCGCCTGATCGGCATTATGAGCCGCACCTTCGGCGAAGCGGCCTGTTTGCAAGAGCTGGAAGGTCTGCTGGCACACCGCGACGGTATTACCGCGCTGGATCTGGCCGGCGACGAACTGGGCTTCCCTGGCAGCCTGTTCCTCAGCCACTTCAATCGCGCCCGTGACGCCGGCCTGCGCATCACCGTACACGCAGGTGAAGCCGCCGGCCCGGAAAGCATCTGGCAGGCTATCCGCGAACTGGGTGCCGAGCGTATCGGCCATGGTGTAAAAGCGATTGAAGATCCGGCCTTGATGGATTTCCTGGCCGAACACGGCATCGGCATCGAGTCTTGCCTGACGTCCAACATTCAGACCAGCACCGTGCCTTCTCTGGCACAGCATCCGCTGGCGAAGTTCCTGCGTCACGGCGTTATGGCGTCGATCAATACCGACGACCCGGCCGTACAGGGCATCGAAATTGAACACGAATACCGCGTGGCAGCACCGCAAGCCGGCCTGACGCCGGCTGAAATCCGTACCGCCCAGGAAAACGGCCTGAAAATGGCGTTCCTCAGCGAACAGGAAAAACAGGCGCTGCGCAATAAAGTTCGGGGCTAAGTGAAAATGGGCGCGCCAAGCGCCCTTTTTATTTATTTCATTTCGCGGTCAACACGCCTGCCTCTGCGCGCTGTTTGGCCGTTTTGCGCGCGTAGCGCTGGGCCAGTACGGCACACACCATTAACTGCACCTGATGGAAAATCATCAACGGCAGCACCATGGCACCCACCGCCGCCGCCGGGAACAGCACGTTGGCCATCGGGATGCCGTTCGCCAGGCTCTTTTTCGAACCGCAGAATACGATGGTGATTTCGTCGGCGGTATTGAACCCCAGCCAGCGCGCAGCATAGGTGTTGATAATCAGCACCACCGTCAGCAACACCAGCGACATCACTAAAATGGTCAGCAACGACCAGCCGTCAATCTTGTGCCAAATGCCTTCCACCACCGCGGCGCTAAAGGCGGTATACACCACCAGCAGAATCGATGAACGGTCAGTGAGATTGATCAGCTTGCGGTGGCGATCGACCCATTTGCCGATTAACGGCCGAGCCAAATGCCCAACCACAAAGGGCACCATCAGTTTCAAAATGATCGAACCTATGGCGTGCAACACATCGGTATTGCCGCCCTGGGTATGCATCAGCGCCCCTACCAGCAGCGGCGAAAGGAAAACGCCGAGGATGCTGGATGCCGAAGCGCTGCACACTGCGGCCGCCACGTTACCGCCCGCCGCAGAAGTAAAGGCAATCGCCGACTGCACCGTAGCGGGCAGTGCGCACAAGTACAGGAAGCCCAGGTAAACCGTCGGTGTCATCAGCCCCGGCACCATCAGGTTCATCGCCAGCCCCAGCAGTGGGAACAGCGCGAAGGTGCTGAGAAAGACCACTAAATGCAGCTTCCAGTGGCCCATACCGGCGAGAATCGCCTCGCGCGACAGCTTGGCACCGTGCATAAAGAACAACAGTGCGATAGCCGCGGTGGTCAGATGCTCAAAAAAGGTTGCCCATCTGCCTTCGCAGGGGAAAACCGAAGCGACAATCACTACCAGAATCAATACCAGCAAAAATTTATCAATACGCAGACGCTGCAACCAGGACATGGGTCAGGATCCCTCGAGGAGTAAGACGGGCCCGGCACGCCGAACCCTCAGGTTATTGACAAAGGGGGATAAAAGCGTGGTTTTTCCCCCTTTGTGTTATTAGCCGAAAATCAATAAATTGATTTTCCTGGTTTATTTTCAAAACCTTTAGCGCCTGCCGCCAAACATTATATGTTTGTCAGCCGTCTCAGGGTTCGGCACGCCGAACCCTGAGAATAAAGCGCCGCGCTTAGGCGACCGGCAGCGCCTTTTGTTGTTTCGCAGATTCCATGCCCAGTTCAATCATTTCCATCACTTTGATGGCCTCGCTGGCCGTGACCGGGTTTTCGCCCTCACCGTTAATGGCATCGCGAATAGCGGCGTAATAGGCTGGATAATTGCCTGGAATGCTAAGCAAAGGTTTTTCCGCCAGCACGCCATCACGTGACAATGTCACTACGCCGTCACGCATATCGTAACCCCAGTCAGCCTGCGGCAAACGCTCGCCCGCTTTGAGGCGGTCTTCCTGCGGATCCAGCCCAAATTTGATAAAGCTGCCTTGAGTACCGTGCACGATATAACGTGCGGTTTCCGCCGCGGCCAACACCGTGCCGTGCAGAACGACCCGGCGTTTGCCGTAGTTCAATATCGCGTGGAAATAGTCCACCGATTGTGCGCCCGGACGCAGTTCACCCAGATCGACAAACAGCGTTTCCGGTTTGCCGAACAGTTGCAGTGCCTGATCGATCAGATGCGGCCCCAAATCGTACCAGATGCCGCTACCGGCACCGCCCAGCTCACGCCAGCGCTGACGTACTTCCGGGCGGAAACGGTCGAAATGAGACTCGAAATAAACCACCTCACCGAGCGCGCCTTCTTTCAACAATGCCTTGAGCGTCAGAAAATCACTGTCCCAGCGGCGGTTGTGGAACACCGACAGCAGTTTGCCGCTCTGCTGCGCTTGCTGCTCCAGCTGCTGCGCCTGTGACAACGTCACGGTGAAAGGCTTGTCCACCACCACGTGCTTGCCGGCCGCCATCGCCTGCTGCGCCAGAGGGAAATGGGTATCGTTGGGAGTAGGAATGACGATCAGATCGATAGAGGGGTCGTTAAACAGCGCCTGCGGATCGCTGACCACCGTCATCGATGGCCAGTCTGCGTGCACTTTGCCGGCATCGCTGCTGGAAACGGCAGCCAGCTCTACGCCTGGGGTGCCGACAATCAGCGGCGCATGAAAGGTTTTGCTGGCATAGCCGTAACCGACCAGCCCAACCCGAATTTTTTCTGCCATGGTGTTTCCTCTTACTGGCTCGCAATAGACCAGTCAGATTTGACACCATGACGCTGGCGGGAACAAGAAGTAAATGTAATGTTAATTTGTAGCCACAGCATAAGGCGTCTCACGCTGATTCCTGGCCGGGTAGTTTATCTCCAGGCTACGGCGACGAAAATCGCTCGGGCTGACCCCAACCCGTTTGCGGAACACGCGGGAAAAATAGAGCTGATCGTCATAACCCACCACCCGGCCAATGGTGGCAATCGACTCCTGCGTGGTCTGCAACAGCAGTTTGGCGCGGATCACCCGCTGATCTTCGCGCCAGCGCAGAATATTGATGCCCACCTGCTCACGGAACAGATGCGCCAGGCGCGAAGGCGACAGGCAAACGTGGCGCGCCACTTCGTCAATGCGCAACTCACCGGCCAGGTTGCCGGTGATAAACTGGCAGGCCTCTATCACCCGGGGATCCATGATTTTCTGCGGGCTGAGCGGGTCCTCTTCCATCGCGCGCAGCAGCAAACGCTCCAGCAGGTTCATCCCCA
The DNA here is from genome assembly GCF_014164835.1 of Serratia sp. OS31. Lineage (NCBI taxonomy): Bacteria > Pseudomonadati > Pseudomonadota > Gammaproteobacteria > Enterobacterales > Yersiniaceae > Serratia > Serratia sp. OS31. The sequence continues at coordinate 91,118 of NZ_JACJFQ010000007.1, forward strand.
ACTCTTCGGCGAAACGCCGGCCGGAACGCTGCGTTTGCTCGATATTGGCGAACAGCCGATCGAACTCCAGCAGCAAGTTGTTGTTCGGCAGCGTCAAGCGCCCGACTTCGTGGGTCTTGCTGTGCCATTCCAGCCAGTCGGCCCAGTAGGCCCGCGGTCGGAAATACACCCAGCGGTGATACCAGCAGTCGCTGTCCGGCGAACGCCCATAGTAATGCGCCGCCTTGGGAGGAAACAGCAGCAGATCGCCGGGGTTGCAGTAAAGGGTGTCCTCACCGTCAAACACCTTGCCCTGGCCCTTGATGGTCAGGTTGAGAATATAGCCCTTCATGCCGCCGGGGCGGTCGATAAAGAAATCCAGCGGGCCGTCCGCCATGATGGGCGTCAACCCCGCCACCAGATAGGCGTTAAAGGTGTAACCCGGCAACAGCGGGTTCGGCTGCGGTTCCTGTGCCATGCGATGGTACATCTGTCCTCCCGGAACGGCTGATAGAACTGTCCTGAACAAGTGTATCGGCACGGCAGAGAACTGCCTGAGCCGATAACAGAACTGTGAACGGGGTTGCCGATTTTCTAAATCCGACGCTTGGCCTGCTGCTTGTAACGGTCAAAAATCACCGCCGCCAGCAAGATCACACCGCGCACCACATACTGCGAAAACGGTGAGATATTCAGCAGGTTCATGGCGTTTTCTACCGTGCCGAGGATCAAGATACCGGCGATGACGTAGGAGATTTTACCGATACCGCCTTTTAACGAAACCCCACCCAGTACGCAGGCGGAGATCACTATCAATTCATAGCCGATCGAGGTCATTGGCTGGCCGCTGGTCATGCGCGAAGCCAGAATGATGCCGGCAGCGGCGGAAACCAGCCCGGACAGCATAAAGATCACAATCTTGGTGCGTACCACCGGTACCCCGGCCAGTCGGGCCGCCTCCTCGTTGCCGCCAATCGCCAGCGTATTGCGGCCAAAGGTGGTTTTATTGAGCAGGAAGCCGAACAGGATCAGACAGGCTACGGTGATCCAGATTGGCGCAGGCAACCCCAGCCAATTGGCATAACCCAACGTAAAGAAGCGCTCGTCTTCAATGCCTACCGCTTTCCCATCGGAAATGATGTATGCCAACCCGCGAAAAATCTGCATGGTGGCCAGGGTGGTGATCAGCGCGTTGATTTTCAGCCGGGCGATAACAAAACCGTTGATCAACCCGGAGACCATTCCCAGCAGCAAACCGGCGCCCACGCCGATCCACAGGCTTTCGGTCATGTTGATCACCACCGCGGTCGTGACCCCGGCGCAGGCAATCACCGACGCGACTGACAGATCAAAGTCGCCGGAGGCCAAACAAAACAGCATGCCGCAGGCCACCATGCCGGACATGGATATCGCCAACCCCAGCCCTTTCATATTGATAAATGAGCCGAAATTAGGCACAAACAGCGCGCAGGCGATAAACAGCACCGCGAACACCACTAGCATGCCGTAGCTGTCCCAGATCCGCGCCAGCCCCTGGCCGCTGCGGTTTTTCACAGAATGGGTCGTTATGGTCGACATCTCTTTCTCCTTCACTTTCAGGCCACCGCCGCAGCGGCATCGGGGGCAATCTCGGGGGTGCGCAGCATCGCCAGACTGAGGGCCTTTTCCTCACTGGCTTCGTCATGCAGTAATTCACCGGACAGGGCCCCTTCCCGCATCACCAGGATACGGTCCGCCAGCCCCAGAACTTCGGGCAAATCGCTGGAAGCGAACAGCACCGCGATGCCGCGCTGCGCGAGCTGGTAAATGACGTTATAAATCTCGTGTTTGGCGCCAACGTCAATGCCGCGTGTCGGTTCATCCAGCAGGATCACCTTCATGTCTTCCGACAGCCAACGGCCCAGAATCGCCTTCTGCTGGTTGCCACCGGACAGGTTCATAATTAACTGCTCGGCACTGGGCGTTTTGATATTCAACGCACGTATATGATGCTCGGCGTTGCTGACCTCCCAGCCAGGGTTGATCAGGCAACCTGCACGGATGCTGTTACGCCGCGCGCTAATGTTGATATTGTCGCGCACCGAATGCACCGGGATGATGCCGTCCGCCTTGCGGTCTTCCGGACACAGCATGATGCCGGCGCGGATCGCGTCAATCGGCGAACGAATGACAATCGCCTGCCCGTCCAGCATCAGTTGCCCGGCAGTAACCCGTGTGGCGCCAAAGATGCCCTTCATCAACTCGCTGCGGCCGGCGCCGACCAGGCCAAATAGCCCGACTATCTCCCCGGCCCGCACGTTCAGATCGATCGGCGTTTTCACGCCGGGCGCTTGCAGCCCCTTGAGATCCAAACGCACCGGCCCCAGTTCACGCGGCTGATAGCCGTAGACGTCACCGAGATCGCGCCCCACCATCGCCTGCACCAGCTGCGCGTTATCGACCTGACGCATATCGTCAAAGGTGCGTACATAGCGGCCATCTTTAAACACGGTGATGGCGTCGCTAAGAGCAAAAATCTCCTCCATGCGGTGCGAGACATACAGGATCACGCGCCCTTCAGCGCGCAACTCGCGGATCACCCGGAACAGCTGCTCGATCTCCCGAGCGGACAAAGAACTGGTGGGCTCGTCAAACGCGATTACCTTGGCGTTGCGCGCCAGCGCTTTGGCGATTTCCACCATTTGCCACTGGCCGATCGACAGGTATTTCAATGGCGTATCCGGATCGATATCCAGCCCGAGATGCTCCAGTTGAAGCCGGGACTCGTAACGCAGCAGCTTGCGATCCACCAGCCCACGCCGGGTCGGCAGTTGGCCGAGATAAATGTTTTCCGCCACGGTCATTTCCGGCACCAGATGCAGCTCCTGGTAGATGATCGCCACCCCGGCATCCAGCGCGTCGGTAGTGCTGGTGAAGGTAACCGGCCGCCCCTGCAGCTGAATTTCTCCCTGAGAAGGCGAATAGTTGCCGCTGAGGATTTTCAACAGCGTGGATTTCCCGGCACCGTTTTCCCCCATCAGCGCGTGGATCTGCCCGGCCTGACAGCTAAAGCTGATGTCATCCAGCGCCTTCACGCCCGGGAAGGTTTTGCCTATGCCTTTAAACGCCAAATACGGCAGCGCGGTGGTCATAGTGTTTTCCTCCTGCAGTTAAAAACGCCGCCCGACAACGTGCTGTGGGCGGCTCGGTATTTACATCAGGCCTTTCTTCTGCAGTTCGGTTTTAAAGTTGTCACGCGTGATCAGCACCACGTCTGTCACTTCGGTGAATTTTTGCGGTTCTGCCCCTTTCTCGACCCAGTCATGCAACATCTGGATGCTCTTGTAGCCGTGAATATCCGGACTTGGCAGCAGCGAACCGTAGAAGCCGGTCGCCTGAGCCTTGGACAGCTCACTGACCGCATCCACCCCGTTGATCCCGATGCCAATGACGTTGGGAGCCTTGAATCCCTGGCCTTCGGTAGCGCGCACGCCGCCGAGCACGGTGTTGTCGTTCATGCCGACAATCAGCCAGTTCTTCACTTCAGGATGCTGCACCAGCATCGAGTTGGCGGCGTCGAACGCCCCCGGGATGTCGTTGGATTTGGTTGGCACGCGGTAAATCTGCTTTTCCGGGAAACCGGCGGCTTTCAGTGCGGCAATGGAACCGCCGGTGCGGCGACGGGCCGTGTCCAGCTCATCGGCGGTAATGGCCATCACGGCGGTATCCGGCAGCTTCCAGCCGCGCTTGTTCAGCTCTTTCCACAGCTCATCCCCCTGGCGTTCGCCGATTTTGGTGGCGGCCATCATCACCAGCGGCACGCTGTCCATAGGCTTGCCTTTGGCGGTAACAAACTGGTCGTCCACCGCGATCACTTTCAGATTGTAACTGCGCGCCTTGGCGACGATCGCCGAGCCCAATTTCGGATCCGGCGTGCAGATAACAAACCCTTTGGCCCCGCTGGCCGCCAGACTGTCGATGGCATTCAGGGTCTTCTCGCCGTCCGGCACCGCGATTTTAATCACCTCAAACCCGAGATCCTTACCGGCCTTGTCGGCAAATTTCCATTCGGTCTGGAACCAGGGCTCCTCCGGCTGCTTGACCAAAAAACCCAGCTTCATGGTCTCGGCGATAGCCGAATGTGACATAACGGCCGCCAGTCCCAGTGTCGCCAGCGCCTTAGTGAATTTATGCATGATGCTCTCCGCTATTTTGTTCTCTGTGGCGACGAAACCCGCTCGCGGTGAAAACGTTATCATTAGAGTAATGGCTGTTGGTGTAGCGCTTATCTCGCGGCATTGCCTTACAGCCGGGGTAAGACGGCTTAAGTTTTAGCGGGTATTTGTTGCTGAAATGTAGAGCGCTATCACATCCGTGGAATACAGCAGATATGTGCATATATTTAGCGAATTTCGCCAAGCGCCAACTTATGACCGCCGTCACAAAACCACTGGGGGAAGCAGAAAAGTGCATACTTCCAGCCAATGACTCCTCACCTGCTCACCGCTTAGGCTCCTATGGTTGTCACAGCGTATTAACACATCAGGAGTCAACATCATGACGGCAGGTGCTATTGCCCTGGGTTTGGACTTCGGCAGCGACTCGGTGCGGGCGTTGGCGGTCGACTGCCAAAACGGTGCAGAGCTGGATACCGAGGTGGTTTATTACCCCCGCTGGCAGCGCGGTGAGTTTTGCAATGCGTCGGAGAATCGCTTTCGTCACCATCCGCTCGACTATATTGAAGCCATGGAACAGGCGATCGTCAGTCTGGTGCAGCGCATGACTCCGGCGCAACGGCTGCAGGTCGTGGGTATCGGCGTCGACTCAACCGGCTCCACCCCTGCACCGATCGACCAACAGGGCCAGGTATTGGCGCTGCGGCCAGAATTTGCCGACAACCCAAACGCCATGTTTGTGCTGTGGAAAGATCACACGGCGCTCGAAGAAGCGGATGCCATCAATCGGCTCTGCCGCAGCGGCAAATTTCCCGATTATTCCCGCTATATCGGCGGCGTTTACTCCTCCGAATGGTTCTGGGCCAAAATTCTGCACGTCACGCGACGGGACGCCGAGGTACGTCAGGCGGCAGCCTCCTGGGTGGAGCTGTGCGATTGGGTGCCGGCGTTACTTTCCGGCACCACCGCCCCACAGCAGTTGAAACGCGGGCGTTGCAGCGTAGGCCACAAAACCTTGTGGCACCCCGACTGGGGCGGCCTGCCGCCAAAACCTTTTTTTGCCGCACTCGATCCCTTACTGATTGAGCATTTGCCCTACCCGCTGTTTGACGACTGCCACACCGCCGAGCTGCCGGTCGGCACACTGAGTGCCGAATGGGCCGCACGCCTCGGATTGCCAACCACGGTGGTGCTGTCAGGCGGCGCCTTCGACTGCCATATGGGCGCAGTAGGCGCCGGTGCCCAGCCTTATACCCTGGTGAAGGTGATTGGCACCTCTACCTGCGACATCCTGATCGCCGATCGCCAGCGGGTGGACGGACGCGCCATCGAAGGCATTTGCGGCCAGGTCGACGGCAGCGTGGTGCCGGGGTTAATCGGTATGGAAGCAGGACAGTCCGCCTTTGGCGATATGTACGCCTGGTTCGGTCGCCTGCTGAGCTGGCCGCTGCGCGAAGCGGCAAAAAGCCAACCGCAGCTGCAGCCCCAATTGCAACAGATAGAAGCCGGCATGCTGGCCGCGCTGACCGAGGCCTGGGCCGAAAAACCGTCACTGGATCATCTGCCGGTGGTGCTGGACTGGTTTAACGGCCGCCGCACGCCCTATGCCAATCAACGTCTGAAAGGCGTGATCGCCGATCTCAACCTCGGCACCGATGCGCCGACGCTGTTCGGTGGCTTTATCGCTGCTACCGCCTTCGGCGCCCGCGCCATCATGGAGTGCTTTGAGCAGCAGGCTATTCCGGTGGACAACGTACTTGCGCTGGGGGGGATTGCGCGTAAATCACCGGCGATCATGCAGGTCTGCGCCGACGTGATGAACCGACCGCTGCAGATCGTGGCCTCCGACCAATGTTGCGCGCTGGGCGCGGCTATCTTCGCCGCCGTGGCGGCCGGCCATTTCCGCAGCGTGCCCGAAGCACAACGCCACATGGCCTGCGGCATCGAACGCACTCTCCAGCCGGATCCGCAGCGCGTCGCCCGTTACCAACAGCTTTATCAACGCTATCAGCAATGGTGCCAGGCCGCCGAGCCGCGCTATGCCCCAAACGCCGGTTCAGCCTGCTGAACCCCCATTTCGACATGACAATTCAGGAGTCTCCATGGACGCATTCAAGCAGCGCGAAGTCTGGTTCGCCATCGGCAGCCAGCACCTGTATGGCCCGCACACCTTGCAACAGGTCAAGGCACACGCCGAGCAGGTGGTGGAAAACCTCAACCGCGAGGCAGGATTGCCGGTAAAACTGGTGCTGAAACCGCTGGTCACCACACCGGATGAAATCACCGCACTGTGCCGCGACGCCAACTATCAGCCACAGTGCATCGGCATCATGGCCTGGCTGCACACCTTTTCGCCGGCCAAAATGTGGATCGCCGGACTGTCTATCCTTCACAAGCCGCTGTTGCAGTTCCATACCCAGTTCAACGCTCAGGTCCCCTGGGACAGCATGGACATGGACTTTATGAACCTCAATCAGACCGCACACGGTGGCCGCGAATTTGGCTTTATCGGCGCGCGCATGCGTCAGCAGCACAGCGTGATAGCCGGCCATTGGCAAGACCCCGAGGCGCACCGACGCATTGCTCAGTGGATGCGGGCAGCCACCGCCAAACAGGCCAGTCAGCAGTTGAAAGTGGCCCGCTTCGGCGACAACATGCGTGAGGTTGCCGTGACCGAAGGTGACAAAGTCGGGGCGCAGATCCAATTCGGCTATTCGGTGAATGCCTATGGCATCGGTGATTTGGTCAGCGTGATCAATGAAGTCAGCCGTGGCGATGTGGCTACGCTGATTGAAGAATACGAAGCCAGCTATGTTTTGAGCGATGCGGCGCAAATCAACGGGGAAAAGCGTGAAAACCTGCTCGACGCGGCGCGAATCGAATTAGGCATGAAGCGCTTCCTCGAACAGGGTAACTTCCAGGCCTTCACCACCAATTTTGAAGACTTGCATGGCATGAAGCAGTTACCGGGGCTGGCGGTACAGCGCCTGATGCAGCAGGGTTACGGCTTCGGCGGCGAAGGCGACTGGAAAACAGCCGCGCTGTTGCGCATCCTGAAAGTGATGGCGCAGGGACTGGAAGGCGGTACCTCATTCATGGAGGATTACACCTACCATTTCCAATCGGGCAACGATTTGGTGGTCGGTTCGCACATGCTGGAGGTTTGCCCATCGATCGCCAAAGAACAAAAACCGCTGTTGGATATACAACCGCTAGGTATCGGCGGCAAGGCGGATCCTGCACGGCTGATTTTCTCCACGCCGGCCGGTGCGGCGATCAATGCCAGCCTGATCGACCTGGGCGACCGATTCCGCCTGCTGGTCAATCAGGTGGATACCGTGGAACAACCGCATCCGTTGCCCAAGCTGCCGGTGGCGCGCGCCATCTGGCGGGCTCAGCCAACGCTTGCTACCGCCGCCGAAGCCTGGATCCTGGCGGGTGGTGCACACCATACCGTGTTCTCACAGGCGTTGGATGCCGACCTGCTGCGACTTTACGCAGAGATGCATAATATCGAGTTTGTGACGATCGACCACAATACCAGCCTGCCGGCGTTCAAAAACGAGCTGCGCTGGAACGAAGCCTACTATCAGCTTAATCGCCGTTAATCGGCCTGCTACCGGCGGCTTATCATGCCGTCGGTAGCCAAACGTGCTGCACCGGCCTCCTGGCGCCGACCATCCGCTTGATATTGATGACGAAGCCCGTATTACCCGCTAAGCTATGCGGCTGTCACATTGAATCATGTCTTACCCAGGAAGCCGTTTATGTCTCAAGCTGATTACAGCCGTATTGGCGGTTGGTTGCTGGCCCCGATGTCCTACCTGATTGTCACCCTGCTGAGTGCCAGCCTGATGCTGCTGCTGTATTGCATGGCGATTTTCATGCCGGAATCGCGCGAATACCTGTTGACCAACGCTCAGGCATTTAGCCTACAGTGGTATTTTTCAGTGCTGACCACGATGGCAATGTGGTGCTTTACGCTGTGGCTGCTGTGGCTGTTCTGCCATCGTTCGCAACGCTTCCCCAAGTTTTTCCTGCTGTGGTTGCTGATTACCGTGTTACTGGCGGTCAAAGCCTTTGCTTTTGCGCCGGTACCGGACGAGTTGGCCGTACGCAGCCTGGGTTGGCCCCTGCTGATGGCGGCACTGTTGGTGCCTTATATGAAGCGATCCAAGCGGGTCAAAGGGACCTTTACCGAACGCTAGGCGCGTTGTGGCACGTTTTGTGCGTATGATTGTGTAAATTTTCGCCAAAAAAGGGCGAAAAGAGCAATAACCTTGCTATCACTGTGTTGTGGTCAGGCCGCCAATTCCCGATAATAGGCGGCTTTTATTTTTTTAGGCATCGCAATGACCGAATACCTGCTCCTGTTTGTCGGCACCGTACTGGTGAACAACTTCGTCCTGGTGAAGTTCCTCGGCCTGTGCCCGTTTCTCGGCGTTTCCAAAAAACTGGAAAGCGCCATCGGCATGGGGATGGCCACCACCTTTGTCATGACGCTGGCCTCCGTCAGCGCCTGGGTGATCAACACCTTTATCCTGGTTCCGTTGGATCTGGTGTATCTGCGCACCCTGTCATTTATTTTGGTGATCGCCGTCGTGGTGCAATTTACCGAGATGGTGGTACGCAAAACCAGCCCGGCACTGTATCGCTTGCTGGGCATCTTCCTGCCGCTGATCACCACCAACTGCGCGGTGCTTGGCGTGGCGTTGCTTAACGTCAACCTCGGCTACAACTTCCTGCAGTCTGCGGTATATGGCTTCAGCGCCGCCGCCGGCTTCTCGCTGGTGATGGTGCTGTTCGCCGCGATCCGTGAGCGTCTGGCGGTTGCCGACGTGCCTGCGCCATTTCGTGGTTCTTCCATCGCGTTGATCACTGCCGGGTTGATGTCTCTGGCCTTTATGGGCTTTACCGGGCTGGTGAAATTCTAATGACCACGTTATGGATTGCGATTGCTGCGCTCAGCGCCCTCGGCCTGTTGTTCGGGCTGGTGCTGGGCTTCGCCGCGCGCCGCTTTGAAGTGGAAGAAGATCCGGTGGCCGAGCAGGTCGATGAGATCCTGCCGCAGAGCCAATGCGGCCAGTGCGGTTACCCAGGGTGTCGCCCTTACGCCGAGGCGGTGGCCAACGGTGAGATGATCAACAAATGCGCCCCCGGCGGCGAGCAAGTGATGCTGAAATTGGCCGAATTGCTCAACGTCGAGCCTCAGCCGCTGGGCAGCGAAGCCGCCGCCGAGCCGGTGCGCCAGGTCGCTTATATTGATGAGGCCAACTGCATCGGCTGCACCAAGTGCATTCAGGCCTGCCCGGTGGACGCGATAGTTGGCGCCACCCGCGCCATGCACACCGTGATTACCGATCTTTGTACCGGCTGCGACCTGTGCGTCGCACCGTGCCCTACCGATTGTATTGAAATGAAACCGGTCGCCACCACTACCGCCAACTGGAAGTGGGATATGAAGACGATCCCGGTGCAAGTGATCCACGTGGAGCAACATGCTTAATTTGTTCGCCGCTTTCAAAAAAGACCGGATTTGGGATTTCGACGGCGGGATCCATCCCCCGGAAATGAAAACCCAGTCCAGCGGCGTACCGCTGCGTACCGCCCCGCTGCCCGATACCTTTGTGATCCCCTTGCAACAGCATTTGGGACCGGAAGGCGAGCTGTGCGTCAAAGTCGGCGAGCAGGTGCTGAAAGGCCAGCCGCTGACCGTCGGCCGCGGCCGTACCGTGCCGGTGCACGCACCGACCTCCGGTACCATCAGCGCCATTAAACCGCATATTACCGCTCACCCTTCAGGGCTGGCAGAACTGTGCGTAATTATTCAGCCGGATGGCGAAGACCGTTGGTGCGAACGCGCACCCGTGGCGGATTACCGTCAACTGCCTACCGGCGAACTGATCCAGCGTATTCATCAGGCCGGCATCGCCGGGTTGGGTGGCGCAGGTTTCCCCACTGCCAGCAAGCTGCAGGGCGGCATGAACGGGGTAGAAACGCTGATCCTCAATGCCGCGGAATGCGAGCCTTATATCACTGCCGATGACCGTTTGATGCAGGAGCATGCCGATCAAGTGATCGAAGGCACGCAGATCCTGCGTCACCTGCTGCAGCCGAAAGTGACGCTGATCGGCATCGAGGACAATAAGCCCGAAGCGATTGCAGCGTTAAAACTGGCGTTGCGCGATCAACCGGGCATCTCGCTGCGGGTGATCCCAACCAAATATCCTTCCGGCGGCGCCAAGCAGCTCACCAAGATCCTGATCGGCAAGGAAGTGCCGCACGGCAAACACTCCTCCGCTATCGGCGTGCTGATGCAAAACGTCGGGACAGCCTTTGCCATCAAGCGCGCCATTGTCGACGGCGAACCCTTGATCGAACGCGTGGTCACCCTTACCGGTGAAGCGCTCAGCCAACCGGGTAATCTGTGGGCGCGCATCGGCACGCCGGTGCAGCACCTGCTGAACTTTGCCGGCTTCCAGCCGCAGGCCCAACAAATGGTGGTCATGGGCGGCCCGCTGATGGGCTTCACCCTGCCCGCGCTGAACGTGCCGATCGTAAAAATCAGCAACTGTATTCTGGCCCCTTCCGTCACTGAAATGGCGCCTCAGGAACCTGAACAGTCCTGCATTCGCTGCGGTTTATGCGTTGATGCCTGCCCGGCAGGCCTGTTGCCACAGCAGCTTTACTGGTTCAGCCGTGGCGAAGAACACGAAAAAGCCCGCAAGCATAACCTGTTCGACTGCATTGAGTGCGGTGCCTGCGCCTTTGTCTGCCCCAGCAATATTCCGCTGGTGCAGTACTATCGCCAGGAAAAGGCCGAAATCAAAGCCATCGATCAGGAAGCCGCGCGCACCGCCGAAGCCAAGGCGCGTTACGAAGCCAAATTGGCTCGTCTGGAACGTGAAAAACTGGCGCGCGAAGAGCGTCACAAGAAAGCGGCCGTCAAATTGACCGACGGCGATCAGGATGCGGTACAAGCCGCCCTGGCCCGCGTGCGCAGTAAAAATGCTGCGCCGGCAACCGGAACAATTAGCGGCGATGCCCCGGACAATAGCGAGATGATCGCAGCCCGCGAAGCCCGTAAAGCCCAGGCGCGTGAACGTCGTGCTCAGCAAGATGCAGCCGCCGCCCCAGCGACGTCTCCTGCTGTAGAGGGCGAAGATCCACGTAAAGCTGCAGTTGCTGCTGCGTTAGCCCGGGTTAAAGCCAAGAAAGAAGCTCAGCAAGCCGGCGCGGTTGAAACGCCTGCTGAACCAATAGCTGTGGCGCAGGAAGAAGATCCACGCAAGGCAGCCGTGGCCGCTGCATTGGCACGGGTCAAAGCTAAGAAAGCTGCTCAGCAAGCCGAATCGGTTGGAACACCTGTTGAATCGATAGCTGTGGCACCGGAAGAAGATCCGCGCAAGGCAGCCGTGGCCGCTGCATTGGCACGGGTCAAAGCCAAAAAAGCGGCCCAGCAGGCCGAAACCGTTGAAGCACCGACAGAACCGGTAACTGCCGCGCAGGAAGAAGATCCACGCAAGGCGGCGGTTGCGGCGGCCATTGCGCGCGCTAAAGCCAAGAAAGCCGCGCAGCAGGACGAAACCGTTCAATCGCCGACAGAACCAGCAACTACCACGCAGGAAGAAGATCCACGTAAGGCGGCGGTTGCGGCGGCCATTGCGCGCGCTAAAGCCAAGAAAGCCGCGCAGCAGGCCGAAACCATTCAATCATCGGCAGAACCGGTAACTGCCGCGCAGAAAGAAGATCCACGCAAGGCGGCGGTTGCGGCAGCTATTGCGCGCGTCAAGGCCAAAAAGGCTGAGCAAAACCTGGCCACGGCGGAAACCGATAAAGAGTAGCGGAAAGCGGCGCCTTGCAAAACGCAAGGCGGCCCTGGCTGTGTCACTCAATAATGAATGCGTGAGCGCCGCCAGCGCGTGATGTGTGAGTGGGTCAAACGGTCGGTTCGTAACACAGGGCGCGTTCAGATGGCCCCGCCCTTCGGGTCGCGCCCTAATCAATAGAAATCAGATAGGTATAATCAACGTCAATCTGGCGCATTTTGGAGTCCTGATTCCACGCCTTGGGTTGAATAATTTCCATCTCCACGCTTCCTTTCACTTTATCACGCAGTCCCGGCATCACGTGGGTAATCAGATAAGCAAAGAATTGCGAACACTCTTTCGCGGTGCCCAGATGATTAATAGAAATATATTCACGGCCGGTTATAGGGATGGTGTCAATCTGGTAGCCCGACAAAATATCCTGTTTGTTCTCGGGATCCACCGCCATGATGTGGGTGGCCGAATATTCGGTGTCCCCCCGCTTGAGCACTGAATGGATGCTGTACACCCGATGGCAATCCACGCTTAATCCGCGGAAGAAATCGGTGAAAATTTCATCTTTCATCGCCATACAGGACGAATGTTCGATCTCGGTTTCCGAGGCGAAATCCAGCTGGCGTGAAACCCCCACAAGCTGCATATCCGGCAGCGTCAGGCGTTTGATCTCCGGGTAGTAATCGGCGGCAAAATTGGCATCGAAACTAAAGCGCGGCATCAGGTTCTTTACGTCCCACGTGTCCATCGAACGATACCGGTTCGGCGTAGTGTCGAAACGCTGTTTGAACATGCGCGTAAAGGTTTGTTGGGAATCAAAGCCCAGCTCGTCTGAAATATCGATGATAGACCGGTGGGTGATACGCAGTGCCACCGCTGCACGCGTCAGAATACGTGAGCGAATATAGGTAGCGAGCTGAATACCGGTGATGCGTTTAAATTTGCGTTGCAGATGCCACTTGGAATAGCCGGAAATACGCGCGACTTCGTCCAGATTAGGCCGTTTTTCCAGATGTATCTCAACCCACTCAATCAGTTCTTCAATAAAAAATACATCTTCATTTGTCATTAATGTACATTCACTAACTTAATAATACACGGGATAATAACCCACATAGATTATGCAAAAGTTGTTATTTTGTGCGAAAAAATGGCCTCAAAATACCCTGCAAATCCAGTGGTTATCGCCTGTTGCCGGCCAGTGATGCCGACGATTTTTCTTTTGACCGACCAAGCTACCCCGCTTTTGCCGGCAAAAAAAATCCAATTGCGCCATTAGAAATTTCCCCCTCGCGTACACCCCGTGCTAAAAGCCGAATACCCGCACAATTAAGACGTATTACCCTCGCAGTGATTCAGGTAGAATGCAGCGCTATAATTTTTCCTGCGACGCCTCTGAGAGGCGCGTTGAACCTGCCGATGTACGGCAAAGATAGGTGTAGTTATTCTATGAAGTTCAGGCCGGTACAACCCACAGCCGCCAAAGGCTTGCACATCGCCAGTTCCCCCTTCACCCATAACCAGCAGAGCACCAGCCGTATTATGCTGTGGGTCATGCTGGCTTGTATTCCCGGTGTCGCGGCGCAAGTGTGGTTCTTTGGCTACGGCACTCTGATTCAAACCGCCCTGGCAATGCTGGTCGCCCTGCTGGCCGAAGGCGCTATCCTCGCCTTGCGCAAGCTGCCGGTTCGCACGCGTCTGGCAGATAATTCTGCCCTGCTGACCGCCTTGCTGCTGGGTATCAGCCTGCCGCCACTGGCGCCTTGGTGGATGATTGTCATCGGCACCTTCTTTGCCATCGTCATCGCCAAGCAGCTGTACGGTGGTCTCGGGCAAAACCCGTTCAACCCGGCGATGGTCGGTTACGTGGTGCTGTTGATCGCCTTCCCGGTACAAATGACCAGTTGGCTGCCGCCGGATGAACTGCGAGCCACCGCGCTGTCGTTCCAGGATACCCTGCTGGCGATCTTCAGCGGCCATACCTCGCAGGGCGCCACCATTCATGAACTGCAAATGGGCATCGACGGTATCAGTCAGGCCACCCCGCTGGACGGTTTCAAAACCGGGTTGCGCAGTGGTCATAGCGTCGAACAAGTGTTGCAGCAGCCGCTGTTTGGCGGCGCTTTGGCCGGTATCGGTTGGCAATGGGTCAACCTCGGTTTCCTGGCCGGCGGGCTGTTTATGCTGGCTCGCCGCCTGATCCACTGGCAGATCCCGTTCAGCATGCTGGCGGCTATCGCCGTGTGCTCCGGGCTGGCCTGGTGGCTTGACCCGCTGCAGCAGGCATCGCCGCTGATCCATCTGTTTTCCGGGGCCAGCATGTTAGGAGCGTTCTTTATTGCTACCGACCCGGTCAGCGCGTCCACCACGCCAAAAGGCCGCCTGATTTACGGCGCATTGATTGGCGTGCTGGTGTGGCTTATCCGTGTTTATGGCGGCTACCCGGACGGCGTTGCCTTCGCCGTTCTGCTGGCCAACATTACCGTACCGCTCATCGACCACTACACGCAGCCTCGCGTGTACGGCCATCGCTAAGGAGCCATGATGCTGAATTCAATGAGAAAGCATGGCACCACGCTGGCAGTGTTTGCCGCAGTGACTACCGGTCTGACCGCGGTGGTGCATAGCCTGACGCAAAAAACCATCGCCCACCAGGCGGCATTGCAGCAAAAAGCCCTGCTTGACCAGGTGGTGCCACCGGAACACTACGACAACGACATGCAGACCGAGTGCTTCCTGATCAGCGATCCGGCGCTGGGCAACAGCGCCCCTCACCGCCTGTATCTGGCGCGTAAAAACGGTCAACCTACGGCAGCCGCGGTAGAAACCACCGCGCCGGACGGCTATTCCGGCGCCATTCAGCTGCTGGTCGGTGCCGATTTCAACGGCACCGTGCTGGGCACCCGCGTGGTCGAACACCATGAAACGCCCGGATTGGGCGATAAAATTGAGCTGCGTATCTCGAACTGGATTTCGTTCTTTAGCGGCCAGAAAATTGAAGGCCCGGACGATAAACGCTGGGCGGTGAAGAAAGACGGCGGTATGTTCGATCAATTCACCGGCGCAACCATCACACCGCGCGCGGTGGTCAACGCCGTTCGGCGCACGGCATTGTATATGGAAACGCTGCCGCCTAAACTTGATAGCTTACCCGTGTGTGGAGCCAGCGAATGAGTGAAGCCAAAGATCTGATTGTCCAGGGGTTGTGGAAGAACAACTCCGCACTGGTGCAGTTGCTGGGGATGTGCCCGCTGCTGGCAGTGACCTCCACCGTGACCAACGCCCTCGGGCTTGGGCTGGCGACCACCCTGGTTTTGACGCTGACCAACGGCTCCATTTCCGCGGTGCGTCGCTGGGTGCCGAATGAAGTGCGTATTCCCATTTACGTCATGATCATTGCAGCGGCGGTCAGCATCGTGCAGATGTTGATCAATGCCTATGCCTTTGGCCTGTATCAATCGCTGGGGATCTTTATTCCCCTGATCGTCACCAACTGTATCGTGGTTGGCCGCGCCGAAGCGGTAGCCTCTAAAAAGCCCATCGGTTTGTCGGCGCTGGACGGCCTGGCAATCGGTCTGGGGGCAACCGGCGTGATGGTGACGCTAGGTGCGATGCGTGAGTTGCTGGGCAACGGCACCCTGTTCGACGGTGCCGATATGCTGTTGGGCAGTTGGGCCAAGGTATTGCGCATTGAGGTGGTTCACTTTGACAGCCCATTCCTGTTGGCCATGCTGCCACCGGGGGCCTTTATCGGCCTGGGCCTGCTGCTGGCGTTGAAATACCTGATTGATGAACGGATGAAAGCGCGTACGGCCAAAGCCTTGCTGGCCGAACCGACGCTGGGACAAGGACAGACAGAGAAAGCCTGATGAACAAGCAAAAACGGCTGGAAATTCTTACCCGGCTGCGAGACAACAACCCGCAGCCGACCACGGAACTGGTGTACAGCACGCCGTTTGAACTGCTGATCTCCGTGCTGCTCTCCGCACAGGCGACCGACGTCAGCGTCAACAAGGCCACCGCCAAGCTTTATCCGGTGGCCAATACGCCGGCCGCCC
This sequence comes from Serratia sp. OS31, assembly GCF_014164835.1. Taxonomy (NCBI): domain Bacteria; kingdom Pseudomonadati; phylum Pseudomonadota; class Gammaproteobacteria; order Enterobacterales; family Yersiniaceae; genus Serratia; species Serratia sp. OS31. Next base: position 107,132 of record NZ_JACJFQ010000007.1, read on the forward strand.
TGCTGGCCCTGGGCGTCGACGGCGTCAAAGATTACATCAAGACTATCGGTCTGTTTAACAGCAAAGCCGAGAACGTGATCAAAACCTGCCGCATGCTGTTAGAGCTGCACGGTGGCGAGGTGCCGGAAGATCGCGCCGCGCTGGAGGCCCTGCCTGGCGTCGGTCGCAAGACCGCCAACGTGGTGCTTAATACCGCCTTTGGCTGGCCGACCATTGCCGTAGATACCCATATCTTCCGCGTTTGCAATCGCACCCGTTTCGCTCCGGGCAAGAACGTCGATCTGGTCGAAGAGAAGCTGCTCAAGGTGGTGCCGGCCGAGTTCAAGGTCGATTGTCACCACTGGTTTATCCTGCACGGCCGCTATACTTGCATCGCGCGTAAACCTCGCTGTGGCTCCTGCATCATTGAAGATCTTTGTGAGTTTAACGAGAAGGTTTATCCCGACGCCTGATCGCTCCCCCGGGCGCAACGAGCGCCCGTCTCTTCCTCACCCCCATTGACCTATTTTTTATCGGAAATGTGATATCAAGCAGCAGTAACCTTGGTGTTCTCGCGGATTTCAGTAGAAAACCCAATTCCCGCTTATTTTCAAGCGAAAAATTAGTCAAAAATTGCGGTAAACCTCACGTTTTAAAGATCACATTACCGTCACAAGCGCCAGCCCCGTTTTCTTAAATTTCTATAATTTTACAAAATGCGTCATATGCACAACAATCCAATGGATTAATCACCCCACCTATTGATATGGACTAATAAAACCCCATTCAGCAGAATATATCACTGTTTAAATTCCGTATAGCTTTTAATCAAAACAAAAACTCGGCAAAGCAAATAAAGACGAACGTTAATGCTGCATAACATTTGCAACATGGTTGTTTCACTCCGCGAGCGTTATATGTAACAGGATATGACAAACGCCTTGCCTCGTTGACAAAGATAGTGAACATTAACCGCCGTCATCCCATCCTATAACAACGCAGAAGGATGCAGTCCTGCATCACCTTTTGCAATTTCTCGTCTCTCTGGGACGGGGCAGTGAAAAATCAGAGGTACCAGTGTCAACAGCAAACAACAACAGCGAACAACCTGAAAGCGTGAGTCTTAACGCCTTCAAACAACCCAAGGCGTTTTACCTGATCTTCTCTATCGAGCTGTGGGAACGTTTTGGCTATTACGGCCTGCAAGGCATCATGGCGGTATATCTGGTCAAAATGCTTGGCCTGAGCGAAGCCGACTCGATTACCCTGTTCTCCTCCTTCAGCGCACTGGTGTACGGCTTTGTCGCCATCGGTGGCTGGCTCGGAGATAAAGTACTGGGCTCCAAGCGCGTGATCGTGCTGGGTGCGCTGGTGCTGGCCGTCGGCTACGCCATGGTGGCCTATTCCGGCCATGAAATTTTCTGGGTGTACCTGGGTATGGCGACCATCGCCGTGGGTAGCGGCCTGTTCAAGGCTAACCCATCCTCCCTGCTGTCAACCTGCTATGAGAAAGACGATCCGCGTTTGGACGGTGCATTCACCATGTACTACATGTCCGTCAATATCGGTTCTTTCCTTTCCATGTTGGCCACCCCCTGGCTGGCGGCGAAATACGGTTGGAGCGTCGCGTTCTCACTGAGCGTGGTCGGTATGCTGATCACCCTGGTCAACTTTATGGTGTGCCACAAGTGGGTTAAACAGCACGGTTCCAAGCCTGACTTCAAACCCCTGCAGGTGAAAAAGCTGCTGATGGTGCTGGTTGGCGTGGTCGCTCTGGTAGCCATTTCCAGCTGGTTGCTGCACAACCAGGTGATTGCCCGCTGGGCACTGGCGATTATCTCCATCGGTATCGTTATTGTGTTCGCCAAAGAAACATTTGCGCTGCACGGTGCTGCGCGCCGCAAGATGATCGTCGCCTTCCTGTTGATGCTGGAAGCGGTCGTCTTCTTTGTGCTCTACAGCCAGATGCCGACCTCGCTGAACTTCTTCGCTATCCACAACGTGGAACACAGCATCCTCGGTATTGGTTTCGAACCCGAGCAATATCAGGCGCTGAACCCGTTCTGGATCATGCTGGCCAGCCCTATTCTGGCGGCGCTGTATAACAAGATGGGTGACCGTCTGCCGATGCCGCACAAGTTCGCTTTCGGTATGATCCTGTGTTCCGGTGCCTTCCTGGTACTGCCGTGGGGTGCCAGCTTCGCCAACGAACAGGGTATCGTGTCGGTTAACTGGCTGATCCTGAGCTATGCGCTGCAGAGTATCGGCGAACTGATGATCTCCGGTCTGGGCCTGGCGATGGTGGCGCAGTTGGTACCACAACGCCTGATGGGCTTTATCATGGGCTCGTGGTTCCTGACCACCGCCGCTGCCGCGCTGATTGCCGGTAAGGTCGCCGGTCTGACCGCCGTGCCAAGCGACGTCAACGACGCGCACGCATCGCTGGCTATCTACAGCCACGTGTTTATGCAAATCGGTATCGCTACCGCCGTGATCGCCATCCTGATGATGCTGACCGCGCCGAAGCTGTACCGTATGACGCTGGACACCGCTGAAGATACCAACAAGAAAGCACAGGCGGCCGCTGCGGCCAACTGATCGCCCGCGAGGTTTCCATCGCAATAAAAAGCCGGGGCAATCATTTGCCCCGGCTTTTTTTATCTCTCGTCCTGCGAGATTCAGACCTTCGGTTTAGCGCTCAGGTTAGTCCACATGAACTCGCTGACCAGCGCACCATGGAAAGCGGCTTGTTGCTTGTCTGCCGCCGCACTGTGCCCACCCTCGGTGTTCTCATAGAAATAGGCCTGCTGGTACCCCATCTGCTGCATCCGCGCCGCCATTTTACGCGCGTGCGACGGGTTGACCCGGTCATCACTGGTGGCGGTGTAAAACAGCACCGGCGGATAAGCCACATTGGCTTTGATGTTGTGGTACGGCGAGAAAGTCTTGATGTATGCCCACTCTTCCGCTTTGCTCGGATCGCCGTATTCGGCAATCCACGAAGCACCGGCAGAAAGCTGGGTATAGCGCTGCATATCCAGCAGCGGCACTTCACAGACGATGCAACCGAACAGCTGCGGGTACAGCGTCAGCATGTTGCCTACCAGTAAGCCGCCGTTGCTGCCACCGCGGGCGCCCAGATGTTGTGACGATGTCACTTTTCGCGCAATCAGATCCTCCGCCACTGCGGCAAAGTCCTCATAGGCACGATGACGGTTTTGCTTAAGCGCCGCCTGGTGCCAGGCCGGACCATACTCACCACCGCCGCGAATATTGGCCACGACGTACACCCCGCCACGCTCCAGCCAGGCCGGCGCCTTGGCTCCCATGTAACCTGGCGTGAGCGACACCTCAAACCCGCCATAGCCGTACAGCAACGTTGGGTTGCTGCCGTCCAGCTTGATGTCCTTGGCCGATATTTGGAAATACGGCACGCGCGTCCCGTCTTTTGACTTAGCGAAATGCTGGCTGACCTGATAACCGCTGGCGTCAAAATCCTGCGGCCCTTGCTTGAGCAGTTCCGCCTCCCCGCCGTCGAGATTGCCCAGATACAAAGAGGTAGGCTGCAGGAACCCGCTGAGGGTCAGGAAGTAATCGTTGGTCTCTTCATCAATACCGCCGGCAGACAGGGTGCTGATGGCTCCCGGTTTGCCCAGCGGTTTGCGTTGCCAGCCGTTCTCCTGCGGCGTCAGCACTTCCAACCGATTTACCACGTTGTCCATGATGCTGAGGATCAGGTGATCGCGCGTGGCGCTGTAGCCACTCAACGCCACCTGCGCGGTCGGTGTGAATAACACCGTAAATTCGCGCTTGCCGGCCAGATAATCGTCAAAATGGGTCGCCAACAATGCACCGGAAGGATAGAGCGTCTCCCCGACCTGCCAGTCGCTGCTCGGCTTAACCAACAGCCACTCGCGGTGGGTGCTGAACTCGGCGTCGGCGGGAATATCAATTTTGATTTTCTGATCTTGTGCGGTCAGCAGATAGGTTTCGCGGCGATAGAAATCCAGGCTGCGGCCCACGTAGTTTCGCTCAAAGCCTGGCGTATGGTCATGATAGGCATATACCACCATGTCCTGCGGTTGTGCTTCATACAGCGTTTGAGCCGCACTCAACGGCGTACCGCGTCGCCAGCGTTTGGCAATCCGCGCATAACCTGACTGGGTCATGGAGCCCGCGCCAAAATCTGTGGCGACAAACAGCGTATCCTTATCGATCCACGAAGCCTGGCTTTTCGCCACCGGCAGCACAAAGCCGTCTTTAACAAACTGCTTGGTCACCAGATCGAATTCGCGGATTTCGGTGGCGTCACCACCGTCCGGCGACAGCTCCAGCAGGCAATAACGGTATTCGGGAGCCAGCGACTGCGAGCCGTGGAACACCCAATCCTTGCCTTCGGCCTTGCCCAACGCGTCAATATCCAGCACCGTTTCCCAGCTCGGTTGCTCCTTGCGATATTCCTGCAAGGTGGTCCGTCGCCACAGGCCACGCGGATTGGTTTGATCCTGCCAAAAGTTGTAATAGTACTCACCCCGCTTGGTGACCCACGGAATTTGGCTCTCTTTATTCAGAATGGCCAGCACCTGTTTTTCCACCTGACGAAAACCTTCGCCTTGAGCAAAACGCGCGGTGGTGCGCTGGTTTTCCTGTTTGATCCATGCCTGTGCGGCTTTGCCCTGCAGCTCTTCCAGCCACAAGAATTCGTCGGCGGCGCTGGTGCCCCCTTCTGCCGCCATCGCCAGGCGGATACTGTTGGGTAATGAAGTCATCGCGAATACGGCTCCTGCGGTTTGTGCGCTGAGTTTAATAAACTGGCGTCGATTGGTGACTGGCAAGTTCAATCTCCCTTTGAAAGTTAATAAGACTCATTTTCAACAAGGCAGGCGTTTGGTGGCGCAGAGTCAAAGCCTGCGCCCACGCCGTTGAATCAAAATCTAGGGTAATGGATCAGATCGTGAATGCGTACCGTCTGTTGGCTGGCATTGCGGTAAGCATGTGGCCGATCGGCCTGAAAGCGCATCGCCTCGCCGCTGGTCAGGTGATACCACTGACCGTCGACCGCCAGCTCCAGCTCGCCGTTGATGACAATCACATGCTCAATCACCCCCGGCTCATGTGCAGAAGATTCGCTGAGCGCCCCCGGAGCCAGATCGATAACAAACATGTCGAACCCCAGTTGGCGATCGAATGGAAATAACGGGACGACACGCATATCGGCGTTGTATTGATTAAATACCGGCGCATCGCCATAGCGGTGTAGCGTGGCCTGTTGTTGCAACGGTGAGATCTCGAGAAACGCGGAGAACGCCACGTTAAACCCGGTGGCAATTTTCCACAGCGTTGCCACCGTTGGGCTGGATTCACCACGTTCGATCTGCCCCAGCATGGCCTTGCTGACGCCGGTGTTTTCCGCCGCCTGATTCAGGCTCCAGCCGCGCTGCACGCGCAAAGAACGAAGCGTTTGTGCCAGATGACCGGACAGTTCCTGCATGTTTTTCTCCCTTGATTTCGGCTGATTATAGCCACTTGTGCGCTATAACGCACGATGCTATGCTGCCGTTTCACTGTGCGTTATAACGTACAACCGTTGTCGGAGTCCGCCATGCGCCCAGCCCTCTCTTTGCGTCATCTGTCCCTGCCCGCCGTGATGGCCGGGTTCGTTGCGGTTTTGGTGGGTTACACCAGCTCTGCCGCCATTATCTTTCAGGCGGCCGCGGCCGCCGGCGCGACGCCAATGCAGATTGGCGGCTGGCTGACCATGTTGGGGCTGGGGATGGGTATCACCTCCCTCGGACTGTCCCTGTATTACCGCTCGCCGATCCTGACCGCCTGGTCGACGCCCGGCGCCGCGCTGCTGGTCACCAGTCTGCCAGGAACCCCGCTCAACGAAGCGATTGGCGTTTTCATCTTTGCCTCCGGGCTGATCCTGCTGTGCGGCGTGACCGGGCTGTTTGCCCGGTTGATGGATTACATCCCGCAGGCGATTTCGGCGGCGATGCTGGCGGGGATCCTGCTGCGGTTTGGCCTGGATGCCTTTGCTTCGCTACAGGTGAATTTCGTGCTCAGTGCCGGGATGGGGCTGATGTACTTAATCTCCCGCCGTTATCTGGCCCGCTATGCGATCGTCCTGACCTTGTTGACCGGCCTGGCGATTGCGGCTCTGCAAGGGAATATCCATCTTGCGCAGCAACCGTTGGCGTTCGCCATGCCGGAGTTTATTGCGCCCCATTTTAGTGCGTCTACGCTGTTGGGGATTGGTGTGCCTTTCTTCGTGGTCACTATGGCGTCACAAAACGCCCCCGGCATCGCTACCCTCAAGGCCGCCGGCTACAGCGTGCCCACCTCGCCGTTGATCAGCTGGACGGCGCTGACCGCACTGTTGCTGGCGCCATTCGGCGGGTTTTCGGTTTGTATCGCCGCCATTACCGCCGCGATCTGCATGGGGCCTGACGTGCATCCGAATCCGCAGCGCCGTTATATGGCCGCCGCTGCCGCCGGGGTATTTTACCTGCTGGCCGGTGCCTTCGGCGGCGTTATCGGCATATTGTTCAGCGCATTGCCCACCGCCTTGATCCACACCATTGCCGGGCTGGCGCTGCTGGGCACCATTGCCGGGAGTCTGCAACGCGCACTGCAAGATGAAAAACAGCGCGACGCCGCGCTGATCGCCTTTCTGATCACCGCGTCCGGCGTGACGTTGCTCGGTGTTGGCTCGGCATTTTGGGGGATTATTGGGGGGGCCATCGCTCATATCATCCTTTCACTGCCACACCGCGCGAACCGCAGCGAGAATTAAGTCCGCAGGTTGAAAGGTGCTTTAACCCCTCCGTCAATGTTCCCCCTTTAGCGATCTTCTGCTTAACTGATGGAGAACCATGGACGGTTTTACTATTGCCATCGTCAATCACTAAGTGACATTGTCACGAGGATGTTTATGAATGAGCATGCCACGCTGTTAGCCCAGCGTCTGATTCGTAATTTCGACCAGGTCGAGAAATCACACGACAGCCGTCCCCCGCTGTATGACAGCATCGGCGCCCGTTTGGGCACAGGTACCGCAGCCAAAAAACTGGGGGCTTCTATCGACGTGGTAGCCCCGGGCATGCGTTCCTGCCCCTATCACTTCCACTATGCGCAGGAGGAGATGTTCATTGTGCTGGAGGGGACCGGCACCTTACGGGTTGCCGGGGAGCGGCTGCCGATCAAAAGTGGGGACGTGATTTTTATTCCGCCAGGGCCGCAATACCCGCATCAGATCATCAACACGTCGGATGCGCCGCTGAAATATCTGTCTGTCAGCACCCGCGAGCAGCCCGAACTGGTGGAATATCCTGACTCAGGCAAGTTTCAGGCGATGGCCGTGGACCAAAATGGTGAAACGGTGCGCTATTTGCAACGCCCATCAGCCTCGCTCGATTATTGGCAGGATGAACCCTGAATCTCCTTCCGGTAACGGCAGGCCAAGTGCGAGCGCTGCCTGCTCGGCGACACGGAAATCGATATCCGCCGCTTCGCCGTCCTCCATGAACCAGGCGGCGGAGAGCCCTGCCCAGGCAAGGATCCACTGCAGAAGACGCTGGCGCTCCAGTCCGGCCAGTTGGCAGATCTGCGCGACTCGCCGTTGAAAAATATCTGGGTCAGTAGCTATGCCGTAGTTGGGGTTGCAGAAGATATTGGCGTAGTCGAAGGCGCGTTCGCCATAAAGGCGTTTAGGGTCGATCACCAGCCAGCCACGCTCACCGAAATCCAGCACGTTGTCATGGTGTATATCTCCGTGCAACACGGTCTGTTCGCGCGGGCTGGTCAGCAACTCTGCGGCCACTCTGGCGCTGAGGCGCAGCATGCCACCGTGCGCCTGCGCCGCCGGCCACAGTGAGTTAAACCATTGGTGCAGAGGAATGAGTTCCGGCAAAGGTTCGGCACGTGGCGCATGCAGGCGGGCAACGACCTGACAAAGAATTTCCGTCGCCTGACGATCGTCGCCATCGCGCACCATTTGCGGCAACGAGCGGCTGCCTTGAGCGCGCTCCAGCAAAATACCCTCGTCGTGCCAGGCCAGCACCCGCGCAGCACCTTCGCCCTGCCACCAGCACATCAATAAACCGCCGAACTTTTCTTCCTGTTCGCGGGCTATTTTCAACATGGCAGCGACCCCCTGATAGCGAACGGGCATCAGCAGGCTGCTGTGAGTTTCAAACGCCTGGCCGTCGGGCTGTAACTGCCAGCGTTGCATGTAAGGAATTAAGGCCGAATTCATTACCCTGAAACGTCCTTCACAGTTATAAATGAATGGTAGTGATATTATTAAAAATCAATATATCTCAGCGTACTTCCGATGTTCATCGCACTATCCTAACCAAGTTTGTTTACTTTTTTAATTTATCTCTCGGGGTTTTTACCATGACATCATTAAAGCGCATTAATTATCCGCATCTGCCTACGCCGGGGGGCCCCTATGTTCATGCCGTACGCCACGGAGATACGCTGTATGTTTCCGGCCTGACGGCATTTGCCACCGAGGCTCAGGGGCTAACGACTCAGCAACAGACGCAGGCGGTTCTGGAGCAGCTGGCGACCATCGCCGCCGCAGAGGGTACGAACCTCAAGGCGCTGATTAAAATAACCGTGTTTCTGACCGATATCGGCGATTTACCGGCCATCCGACCGGTGCTGTTTGACTATTGTGATGGTGCGCTCCCGGCCTGCTCACTGGTCACGGTCAGCGCATTGTTCTCGCCACAGGTCAGCGTTGAGATCGAAGCCGTCCTGGCGTTGTGACATTAGGGCGCGGGTAGGCATAGCGTGCGTTACCCTTTGCCGCCATTGGGACTATTCTGCTAATTTACAGCTAGGAAATTTATTACCGCCGAGACGTTAATGCAGCAAAAGCCGGTTATGCACGAAGCCAGACAATTAAAGCGCCTCAACGCCGCCACGCGTCGGCAATCCCATATGTACAAGTGGATTGCCTTTATCGCGGCGCTGGACGCCATACTGGTATTTTTTTATGACCGGGACATGCGCAACATTACCTTTTCAGGCGCCGTTGCGCTGGTGTGCGGGTATTTGTGGATCCGCGATCGCAACAAAGCGCGCGGTTATCGACGAGAGTACGATCGCAAGTTTGGTAAACACAGCGGCCTTTAGTCCCGCATCGCCTCAAGTACTTTTGCGCTGTCGACGATTTGCACGAACTTGACGATTTTTCCCGCACGCAGTTGGTAAATATGCGCAAAGGAGGCGGTGAAGGACTTTCCGGTGGCCCCGTAGGTGCCATGGTAGAACCCCTGCGCGATCACGGTTTCGCCGGCATCATAGAAATGGTCGACATCGGCGCGATAGCCCTGCCATTCCGTCCCTAAACGCTGGTGAACGTTTTTGAATATCGCCTGCGGGCCGATATAGGTGCCGGCATAAGGAAACCCCGCTGCTTCGGTCCACTCTGCGTCTGGCGCCAGTGCCGCCAGCAGGTTGCGGCCATTCTCTTCGGCACTGCCGCCCTGATAGGTGGCGCGTACAATTTCAAGATTCGTAGGCATGATTTTTCTCCGGTGGCGTCTGCAGGATATTCCGGCCATACCCCACAGACACAGGTATACACCAAGCGGAGATGACCGGAATGGGGCCATTGTAAGTTGCTTATTCCGGTATAAAAACTGCGATTGCGGCAATAGTCTGTTGCATTGTAGTAAACAATGAGAATATTGCGCTGTCATCACCGCCGCATCAAAGGGGGTTATGATTGAGGTTTTCCGACCACAAAGGAGCAAAACGTGCATTCTTCACCCCTGGCGCAAGCCTTGCTGCAGCCTTTCGCCCCCCATCAGGAACTGGCTCAGGCGTTGTTGCCGCTGACTCTCGATTCCGATGATGGCTCTCATGACGTGGCACATCTGCATCGCGTGTGGAAAAACACCCGCAAAATCAGTCAACAGGAAGGCGGCAACCGTCGCATCCTGTGTGCCGCCGTGCTGTTGCATGACTGTGTGGCAGTGGAAAAAAACTCGCCACAGCGCCATCTGGCTTCACGCATGGCGGCGGAGAAAGGCGCCCTGATGCTCAAACAGCTGGGCTGGGAGCCGCAGGACATTGCCGAAACCGCCCATGCCATCGAGGCCCACAGCTTCTCCGCCGCTATTACCCCGGAGAGTCTGGAAGCAAAAATTATTCAGGACGCAGACCGTCTGGACGCTATCGGCATGATTGGCGTAGCGCGCTGTTTCTATATTGGTGGACGCATGCGCAGCGCGCTGTACGATGCCGCCGATCCGCTGGCGGAACAGCGCCAATATGATGACAAGCGTTTTTCTCTGGATCACTTCGAAACCAAGTTGTTCAAACTGCAGGAAGGTTTTCAAACCGCCACCGGCAAGAAAATGGCGCTGGAACGTACCGAACGCATGAGGCGTTTCCTCAGCGAACTGCTGGAAGAGATGTAACCCGCCAGCGCCCTGCAAACTGGCATTTCCGTTACGGCAGCAGCATCTTCACACCGCTAATTGCTGTACACTGGATGCCAACTTCACTGACCAGGCTGCAAAAATGAAAAAACTGACGCTGAAAGACATGACGGAAAGCGAGCAACGTGAAGTAAAAACCGAGTTGGACAAGGCACGTAAAAGCCTCGGGCGCGCCTTGACCAATGGCGAGAATAACAAGATCAAGGATGAGGTGGTGGCTCGCATCACTGCCGCCCGCGAGAAAATTGAAAAAGCCACCCGGGCCGAACGCAAAGCCAATCGCGTTCAACCCACCGGAGAAACGTTCAGTTGGTCGGCTTCGATCAACGGCGCACGCCGTCCCCGCTAATCAATTTCGCCCCGCCAAGGCGGGGTTTTCCTTTTCCCGGTTTATTAGCCAAACTCATCAGCGCGGTTTAATCATGAATAACCGTGTTATCAACCTGTTGTAAATTGACAGCATCATGCAGAATATTCATTATCACCGCATACCCCTTTTCAAGAGACCGCCATGACTCACCTCAACCACAATGACGCTGCGCAAATATCGGCATTGCCCCTTGAAGGTGTGGTGGCGGTTTACTCGAAGAAACAGACGCTCATTTGATCGGGGCGCGCTGTCCCGTCAGATGAGCTGACTGGGCGGTGTACGACTCGTTTCCCCTCTTGTTATCTCATCTGGCTTCTTATTGTTCGCATTGAAGGAAATTACTATGGCCTCATTTTCCGGTATCTGGGTTGCGCTGGTGACCCCATTTAATCACAACGCCGTTGACCTGCCCGCCACCCAACGGCTGGCCCAACACCTGATCGCCTCTGGCGTCGATGGGTTGGTGGTTTGCGGTACTACCGGTGAGGCTGCCGCGTTAAGCAAGGAAGAACAGCTGGCGGTGCTCGATGCCGTACTGGCCGTGACGCCAGCCCATCAGGTGGTGATGGGGCTGGCCGGCAATAACCTGGTCGACACATTGCAAATGCAACAGGCGATCCAGCTGCGCGACGTTGCCGGCGTGCTGATCCCCGCGCCCTACTACATTCGCCCGTCGCAATGCGGTCTGGTGGACTATTTCACCCAGTTGGCCGACGCCTCAAGCGTACCGGTGATCCTGTACAACATTCCGCAACGCACCGGCGTGGTGATGGAGCTGGCCACCCTGCGCCAGATTGCACGTCATCCGCAGGTGAAAGGCATCAAGGATTGCGTCGGTAACCCGGACACCACCATGGCGCTGATTAACGACGGTGAAATCGACGTACTGACCGGGGAAGATAACCTGATCCTGACGACGCTGTGCCTGGGCGGCACCGGCGCGATTTCCGCTTCCGCGCATATTCAGCCGCAGCGCTTTGTGCAACTGGTGCAACAGGTCGCCGACGGCGATTTGGTTGCCGCCCGCGCTAACTTCTACGGCCTGCTGCCGATGATCCAGCAGATGTTCAGCTTCCCGAACCCGGCCCCGGTCAAAGCCGCATTGGCGCAGCAGGGTCTGATCCGTAACGAGCTGCGTTCGCCAATGCAAATCGCACCGCAGGCCTTGCAACAGCAAATTGCCGTCACCCTGGCGCAGTTGCAGCCCGAAGCCGCGTTGATAAGTTAAATTTGTCGTTTAACCCGCTGTAATTTTGGCGTTATAGAGCTAGGATCAGAAGTTAAGCATGCCTGTCACTCATCATTATCAAGGAGCTTTCGATGAAACTGTTCTATAAAGCCGGTGCCTGTTCTCTGTCTCCACACATTGTACTGCGTGAGGCGGGCCTGGATTTCACGGCGGAAAAGGTCGATCTGGCGCTGAAGAAAACGGAAAGCGGTGCCGACTATCTGACCATCAACCCAAAAGGACAAGTGCCTGCGCTGCTGCTCGATGACGGCAGTCTGCTGACCGAAGGCGTCGCGATTGTGCAATACCTGGCCGATCGCGTGCCGGATCGCGGCCTGATCCCCGCGGCGGGCACGCTGTCGCGCTACCATGCGATTGAGTGGCTAAACTATATTGCCACCGAGCTGCACAAGGGCTTTAGCCCGCTGTTTAACCCGAAAGCGCCTGAAGAATACAAAGCCTTCTCGCGGGAAAAACTGGAGAAGCAGTTCAGCTATCTGGATTCGGTGCTGGCGAAGCAGCATTTCTTGCTGGGGAACCGGTTTAGCGTGGCGGATGCCTATTTGTTTACCGTTCTGCGCTGGGCTATCGCCATGCAGTTTGATCTCAAAAAGCACGCTCACCTTTCGGCCTATTTTGATCGCGTGGCCGCTCGGCCGGCAGTAGATGCCACCTTGAACGCGGAAGGGTTGAAATAACGCCCGAGCCCCGGCGCGATAATCCGCCGGGGCACAGCGTCAGCTTATTGCAGTTTTACCGCTTTAAAATCACAGTTTGGCTGCACGATACGATCCTGAGCCGCCACCACTTGTAATTCATACTGTCCCATTGCCTGGGTGGTCAGCATCACTTCATAAACCGCCGCCGTCACGTGCTCCAGCGCCTTATCCAGCGCCTCGCCCTTAAGCAGGTTAACCAGCAACAGGCCGCTGGTCAGATCGCCCACGCCTACCGGTTGACGGCTGCCAAAATCCACCAGCGGACGGCTGATGTGCCAGGCTTCGTCAGCCGTGACCAACAGCATTTCGAAACAGTCCGGATGGTAACCGGCGCGGCTCAGATGCTTGACCAGCACCACTTTCGGCCCCTTGGCAATTAGCTCACGCGCAGCGCTTACCGCCTGATCAACGTCCGCGACGGTGCGCTGGCTCAACAACTCCAGTTCCAGCAGGTTTGGCGCGATCATGTCACTGCACGGCAATGCCTGCTGACAATGAAACTCCGCCACGCCCGGTGCCACGATGCAGCCTTTTTCAGGGTGCCCCATAACCGGATCGCAAAAATACCAGGCGTGTGGATTGGCCTGTTTGACCTGACGAACGATCTCCAGAATATGGCTACCCTGCTCCGGCGAACCGATGTAGCCACTCAGCACGGCATCGCAATGCTTGAGTTGATCGATATCCGCAATACCCTGGGCAATTTCCGTCAGGTGGCTGGCCGGCATTACGCAACCGGTCCACTTGCCGTACTGGGTGTGATTGGAGAACTGGACGGTGTTCAACGACCAGACGTTAACGCCCATGCGACGCATCGGAAATTCTGCCGCACTGTTGCCCGCGTGGCCAAACACCACATGGGACTGAATAGAAAGAATGTTTTTCATTGGAACAACCTGACCTCGCCATACCGTGTGCATCTGCCCGCGGCGAAATAGAGTGGATAAATAACGTACAAACGTTATGCCGGCGCGTCTAAAAACAAGAAACTGGAGGACCTTTTTATTTTTTGGCGGCGTCATATTATAGCGAAAGCCCAGCAGCAAAAAAATAGAATAACCAGAACATCATTACGATGGACTGTTCACCGGACAAAAGGTGAAGTACATGTATAAAAATACCAATGGTGTTTGCCGATCTCACCCTGGAATGTCGAACGCTGAAAGATATCATCGAAAAAAACTTTAAAACCATCGATAAAACGTTAGCCTGTCAGTTATCTGACCGTGCAGTTTACGAAGAGTATACGCCAGGCATGTAGGGCGCTATCGCTGAGCAGCAACCATGATTGTCAACTGATTACGCGACGTGAAGAACCGTGATCCATACGCGGACAGAGCGATTCGGGGTTATCCGCCTCGAGCGCTGAATTAGCATAATCTCCTCCCCAACCGTGCGGCGGCAGCAACGGGCCCGCACACTTCGTAAAACCAGAGTTTCCTTACTGACAAGTATGTTGTGTTTTAAGGATTTTCGACTGTACTTAAAGCTTAATTTCATCTCATACTTTCATGGAGCACCCAATGAGCTTCCTTTCCTTACAACAGGACGTAGCCATTCTTTTTTATGCGACGCTCGGTAAAAAGGCCGATGCCAAAACACTGGATTTTTTCGCCAGGCAACTGGATTTGGGGCTGTATGCTAAAGACCAACTAGCCGAAAAATTTATCCAATCTCTGGATGGACATCAGCGATATGACGGTTTAACCACCGCGCAAAAAATTCAATATATTTATAAAAACATCACAGGCGAAGCTCCGGCGCCGAGCCTGCTGGGAACATTAGTCGCGCAGGTCAACGGTGGCCAATCTCTGGGACAACTCACTAAAGATTTAGTTAGCGGAGTAAAGAGTTATACTGGCAGCGATGCCGCTCAGGTTGGACAACAACAGCATTTGTTCGACGTTATCGATACTACGTTATATCCGGCGTTGACGCCCTATCCAGCCAATGCTGACGCAGCCGCCGACATTCAGGCTATGTTTTATGTAGTTGGAAGCCTCATGGTTGCAGACGGTATTAATTATTGGAGCAGTGTTCTTGCCGAAGGGAAAGCCAGTGCCAGTTATATCGCAGGGCGATTTGTAGATACGCGCATTTGGTTGAAAGAAATGAGTAACGAAGACTTTGTAAAAACCGTATATAAGAATACTTTTGGTGTAGAGGCTGATGAAAGTGAAATCACCGATTATGTCGCTGGGTTAAATAACAATACAGCAACTCGTGGCGATGTCCTTATTCGTTTGATTACTGATATTCGCAACGATAACTCACACGATACGGCCAAACAAAACTTCCTTAATGCCACCCATGTTTATGCCGCGGGTGAGCTTCCTGCACTGAATTACCAAGAAACTGTAGCATTACTTTTTCTGCAGTTAGCGAGCAAAACCACCCTGAATGCTGCCGGGTTGGACTATTACAGCAAAATGCTAGCCAGTGGGAAGACCAATCTGGATCTGCTGACTTTTCTAGCAAAATCGCCCCATTTCCAGGGTGCCGCGGACTTCGGTGCCGTGTATCTTAAACTCTACGGTACTGCCCTCAATGAATTGCAGAAACAGGCTATTCTCCAGCAAGCAGGGAATAATCCACTGCAGGCAACGTTGAATATTATCGATACATTCCGCAATGGCGAAGCCCCGCTGGACAGTGGCCCCGTACCTGGTGCCGAGAGTATGGTCAACCTCGAGTACAAGATCGGCAGCAAACTGGGTTATCAGATCCGCGGCAATGTGACATTATCGAATACCGATGGCATCCTCAGCGGGAGTATTAACACCGGTGTCGAACACCAATTAAGCCATGCCGAAATCGCGCAACTCCTCCAAATTACCCTCAACGTGGATGTCGAAACAGCTGTCGATCTCAGCTTTGCCAAATCATTGCAACAGGTCTCTTTGCAAGGTGATTTTGCGGCCAACCAAGCTACACTCGACTCACTGAGAAACAAGAATGTTACGCTTTACCTCAACGATAACAACGTAACCAACGCTGCGGGCTTGATTGATTTCAACAATCTAAGCAGTCGCATCGTGGCCGATCAACTCAATGTCAGCACCGCGCACACACATATAAACATAGACGGCGCGGACGAAATCCGGCTGCTATGGAAAGGCAATGCCATCCCCGGCGGAGTCAATAAGATCAGCAACGACTTTACCGCTACGTCTACATCCACTGGGCAATACAATAACTTCAGCGTCATTTCGGCGAACTTCATAACTAAAGATGTGTTGTTGACCACGGAGTCAGACGGCGGTATCAGCGGATTTCTTCAAAGCAATCTGAATCAGTTCCTACATTTTCAATTTATCGATTTGGCAAATTATCGAGGTGCAGGAAATATTTATCTGGATGGGCAACAGATAGCGACTGAGGGCGCAAACCTGTTTGATGCAGGCTTATTGAATCAAACGGCCAGCATCTACAATAGCAAGTACTCAGGAGTAACTCGCCTTACCCAGGCCGATGCAGCTCAAAAAGACAGTACCGGCAAAATCTGGACCGGCTCAATGGGTTTTAATCTGTCAGGTTTTGCCGACAATGTTCATGTCATAAACGTTTCTTTGGCGAAACCTGCGTTATTACGTATCACGGAAAATGCCACCAGTAAAAGCAAAGTGCACCTCGAGACTGCCACCGGCAGTGAAACGCCCACCTGGAGCATCGTGGTAGGCAACACTAAAACATCCATGGTGGATGGCGGCACAGTAAGCCTTACCAGTCACTCGACTGCCGTCTCCGGTGAATTATTATATGTTAGCTCTTCCGGCACTTCGAACAATTCACTCACTCTGGCAGGCGGCAGCAATCATATTGAAACAATGGTGATAAGTGGTTCTACCGACCTAAACCTGACGATTAAAGCCGATTTTAGTGACTCACTGAAAGACATCACCATCCCTGTGATAGAAGATCCCTGGAGCCAACCACCGATTATCAAGGCAAACCTGATTCTGGAAAAAGGCGGTACCGGCGGGGGAACGTTTTATAAGCTGTTGCAATCCCTGAATGATCACCGTGCTTATGATGGGCTCATTAACGATCTGTCTGGCAATCAACTAACCATCGCCTACACAGCAACTAACAGTTTTGAGATCCAGGGCAACACGACTCTGACGCGCTATCGGGATGGTGACCCTTATAGTGGCGGCAATAAAATCAGCTTTGGTAACAGCAATATCGACAGCATGGTTACTATAGAAGTCCTTGAGAAAAGCGATACCATCTTCGTCGGCAAGGGTGCCGAGCAGTGGTTATTTGGCTCTGGCACCAGTCAGACAATGGCCGTTTACGGCAGTGTAAGTAAACCGTCGGATGTTAATGCGCTCTTTAACTCAATCACTGTAGGAAGTGAAGACAACGGACAGGATATATTTGCCAAAGCGTTGGAAAAAATAACTCACGGTGCCAGTAACGGAAGTCTGGCCGAGGCAGGAGCCGTAAAACTGGCTGGTAACGTGTATGTGGTAATTGATAAAAATCATAATCAGCAATTTGATAAGGACGATATGGTATTTGCTCTGGGAGACAAGGATGTATATCAGATTGCTAACGATGTCCACTATCAGGCGCCACCTATCGCGGTTAACGGTCTGAGCCAGCACAGTGTTGAATTAGTTTGATTTAGCTTCATTATGGGGCGGCTGTCACCATGACACCGCCCTTGGAAAACCAGAATTTCCTTATGTGTTATCGCCTTGTAATCTGCCTATTTTAAGCTGTACTTGTTGCTGGATATTTCCTTTACACGCAAGGTTACCTCATGAGCTTATTGACGTTACAACAAGATGTCGCCATTCTTTTTTATTCCACACTCGGAAAAAAAGCAGATGAAAAAGCATTGACCTATTTCGCCAGACAGCTTGAAAAAGGCACTTATACTCAGAGTGAATTGGCTGCCAAGTTTATCAACTCTCAAGATGGCCAACATCGTTACGATGGTCTGTCAACCAGCCAAAAGGTGCAGTACATCTATCAAAATACCAATGGCGCGCCGCCGGATGCTGTAACCTTAAGCTCTCTGGCCGCACAAGTCGATGCAGGCAAAACATTGGGCAGTCTGACCACAACGTTAATTAACGAAACTAAAAATTATGACGGTCAAGATGTAACATCCCTGAACCAACAGAAGCATCTCGAAATCATCATCAGCACTACTCTGTACCCATCACAAATAGAACTGCCCTCTCAGCTTTCAGCTGCAGAAAATGTGCAAGGCATGTTTTACTTGCTCGGTAGTATGATCAACTCCGCCGCCATCGATTACTGGAGTGGAGTTTTAGACAGTGGTAAAAAAAACGCCGTAGAAATGGCCAACTATTTCGTCTCCCTCAAAGGTTACATCAGTTCACTCAATAACGAAGATTTTGTGCAGAAGATTTTTTCACAAGCCTTTGGCACCTTCGCCAGCAACAGTGAACTGCAAAAATATGTCACCAGCTTGAACGACGGGAGTGAAACACGGGGCGACGTCATGATGCGCATGATGAACGACATCAGAAATGACACCAGCCACGATGTAGCAAGACAGAACTTTACTGCCGCAACCCATGTTTATGCTTCTGGCGAGTTTCCTCCGGCTAAATATGCCGAAGTCGTCATGTCACTTTACCTGACGGTCGCCGGAGTCTCTGCCGATGCCACTGCGATTGATTCTTTTAGCCGACTGCTCGTAGGGGGCAAAACGCAAGCAGAAGTACTCAATATCTTATCCAAAACAGACCTATTCCGTAATGCCGGGGACTATCAGTCCATTTATATGAAGCTCTATGGCAGTCCGCTCGACAGCATTTCCGCGCAGGCAATCCTGCTGAAGGCAGGTAACGACAAGATCAAGGCTACCTCACTTATCATCGATGCCTTCCGTGAAGGGAAATATCCTCTGGACAATCACCCCAGCCCCCCTCCCGCTAACCTGCTGCATGAATATGAGGTGAATTTAGGAACTGCATTAGGCTATCAAAAGATGTTTAACGGTAGTTTCACGCTTTCCGACAGCGGTAAGCTGATGGCGGATATCAACACCCGCACGCTCCATGAAGTTACCTATGCAGAAATGGCTTCACTGACCTCATTGAACCAGTTGAATATCAACGCCAATATGAATATTGCGGTGGATTTAAACCGGTTACCACCAATGAATACCAATAAAATCGTACTTTCCGGCGACTATGCCACCAGCGCAAAAGTTCTTGATTCATTAGGTAGCAAGTACGCGGTTGATCTGTTGCTTAATGAAACAAACATCGCTAATGCTGATGCAACGCAGCAGATAAAGTCCACAAATGCAATGATTGAGGCAGGAACCGACCTCAGTAACGCAAAAATCAATCTTTTATTAAACAACCAATTATACTGGGAAGGAAATAGCATAAACGGGGGAGCCAATCATATCAGCGACAGTTTCCTGGCCCAGAGCGATCTCCAAGACAACAACACAAACTCAATGATATCGGCAAATTTCATTACCAAGTCGATTTATTTAACCAGCAATAGTACGGGGGGGGTCGATGGAAGTATCGTAAGTAATATCAACCAGTTCCTGTACTTTTCCCTTATCGACCTCACCCACTATAGCGGCACCGGCAATATTTATATGAACGGACAGTTAGTGGCGACGGAAGGCAACAAAGTTTTTGATTTTGGCGTGATTGACCAACAGGCCACGATCTTTAACCAAACCTACAGCAATGTCAGTATGCTTCAACAATCTGACCGCGCACAAACGCATTTTGGTAACTATACAGGCTCCCAAGGCGCGATCATTTCCGCCTATTCCGGCGAACTGACCCTTATCAACGTCAGCAATTCTTATCTGTATGTTAACGGTGATTTGACCAATCAAAGCCGCGTACACGTGTATGACTCGCTTCAAAGTGACAAATCATTTTCTCTTGCGTTGTCAGAGGCCGCGACTGAAATACGCAACATCGACATGGGTACATTCAGCCTGACGTCAACACATAAAGACACACTGCAAATCTCCATGACTCACGCATCAACCCACTCAGTAGAGCGTACTTTAACGTTGAGCGGAGGAGAAAACCATATATCAACGCTGATGCTCTCAGGCCTGACGACCAGGCCGGATATGCTGCTAAATCTGACAATCAAATCGGATTTCGGGGATAATCTGCAAACCATTACCGGTATCGATGCCTCTATGGGGCCCGTATACTCCGAAATAGATCTCAACCTGGTCTCGGAAAAAAGTGGTACTGGCGGTGGCAGCTTTTACAACACGCTTAACGCTCTTGCCAACAAAAGTGATTTTAGCCATATCATCGACGATCTGACCGGATACCAGCTCAAGGTCGCCAACACCGGCTTGACCGTACATTCGGCCAACGTCAAAGGCAATACCACTCTGGACACTACACGAGCGCTAACCTTTACCGACAGTACTATCGATAGCATGGTCACCTTGAATAGCGGTTATCAAAACAGCATCATTACCGCCGGTGATACCGGCAATCAATGGATTTTCTCCAAGACAGGTGACAAAAGCGCCACGCTGTATGGCAGCGCTACTACGGAAGCTGAGATCAAGAATGCATTTACCGGTCTGACAGCAACCGACAACGCCCACGACCTGTTCTCACAGGTACTGGCTAATATGACCCATGGAGCCAGTACCAATAACCTGTCCGAAGTTGGTTTGCTGAAGCTGGACAAGTCGGTTTATGTCATTGTGGACAAAAACCATAACCAGACGTTTGATGCGGATGACATTGTATTTTCGATTGGCAATCAGGACCCTTACTTGGCTGCGGTGAGCCTGCACTACAAAGCGCCGGCAATCACTGTTAACGGTGCTGCTGAGAGCCACTTAGCTGAGGCGATAGCATAATAATTGGCTAATCTCCGCTAACCAGGTCCACAGTCTGATGAAGTAAAAAGCCCGGAGGTCTGGACTGCACCCCGGGCTTTTTTTCAATCCAAAGAGATTACTGCCAATCTACCAGGCAGTAATGTTTTTTGCCGCGACGCAGCAGCGTGTAACGGCCGAACAGGCGATCGGCGTCGCTGAAGGTGTATTCGGCGTTAGACTGCTTCTCACCGTTGATGGTCACCGCGTTGGAGCCAATCATGGTGCGAGCCTGGCCGCGTGAAGGTACCAGCTCGGCATTCACCAGCGCCTGTTGCAGATCGGCGTCGCCATCGAGCTTGATGGTCGGCATGCCGTCCTGCGCCAACTGAGCGAAGTCTGCTTCAGTCATGTCGTGCAGCGCACCGGAGAACAGGCTCTGGGTGATGCGCTTGGCCGCAGCCAAACCTTCTGCCCCATGCACCATGCCGGTCACTTCTTCTGCCAACACATACTGGGCACGCGGTGCCTTGCCGCTGTTCTTGTCTTCTTCTTCCAGCGCGTTGATTTCGGCCAGATCCATAAAGGTGAAGAACTTCAGGAAGCGGTACACGTCGGCGTCGGCGGTGTTGATCCAGAACTGGTAGAACTTGTACGGGCTGGTTTTTTCAGGTGCCAACCAGACTGCGCCGCCTTCGGTCTTGCCGAATTTGGTGCCGTCGGCCTTGGTGATCAAAGGTACGGTCAGGCCGAACACCTGCTGCTGATGCATGCGGCGGGTCAAATCGATACCAGAGGTGATATTGCCCCACTGGTCGGAGCCGCCGATCTGCAGCTCAACCTGATGACGGTTGTAGAGCTCAGCGAAGTCGAAACCCTGCAGCAGGTTGTAGGAAAACTCGGTGAACGAGATGCCGGAATCGTCACGGTTCAAACGCTGCTTCACCGCTTCCTTGTTGATCATCTGGTTGACGGAGAAGTGCTTGCCGATATCACGCAGGAAGGTCAGCACGTTCATGCCGCCGAACCAGTCGTAGTTGTTGGCGGCTACCGCGCTGTTGCTGCCACAGTCGAAATCCAGGAACGGAGAAACCTGTTTGCGGATTTTTTCCACCCACTCGTTCACGGTATCGGTGGTGTTCAGCTTACGTTCAGCCGCTTTGAAGCTCGGGTCGCCGATAAGCCCAGTGGCGCCCCCCACCAGCGCGACCGGTTTGTGGCCGGCAAGCTGGAAACGCTTCAGGCACAGCAGAGGAACCAGATGGCCCAAATGCAAGCTGTCAGCGGTCGGATCGAAACCGCAATACAGTGCAATTGGCCCTTGCGCCAGTCGCTCTGCTAACGCTTCCTCATCCGTAACCTGGGCAACGAGGCCCCGCTCTTGCAGTTGTTTAATCAAGTTGCTGCTTGCCATCAATGACTCCATGTATAAACGAATGCACCTTTGTCGGTACACGACCTTTCGCCCACTGGCGAAATATAAAAATCAGAATAACGCATAGAATAAAGCGCCGGCGACATCAGTGCCAGCGCTTAAGGGGGATTTTCGGTCTTCAGGGCGCCAGTCGGTCAATTTTCCAGTCATTCCCGTCCCGTTGATACAGGAAACGGTCATGCAGACGGTTGGCACCGCCCTGCCAGAACTCGACGGAATCGAAATTGACCCGGAATCCGCCCCAGAAACTCGGCAGCGGCACTTCGCCCTGTTGGAATTTTTGCTTAAGCTCGAGGAATTTGCTCTCCAGCACGCCGCGTGCGGAAATGCGCGATGACTGTTGTGACACCCAGGCACCGATTTGGCTGTCTTTCGGCCGACTGGCGAAGTACTTCATCACTTCGAAAGTCGACAAACGCTCCGCCTTGCCCAGGAAAATCACCTGGCGGTCAAGCATGTGCCACGGGAACAACAGGCTGATATGCGGGTTATTCGCCAACTGCTGCGCTTTGCGGCTACCGAGGTTGGTGAAGAACACCAGCCCTTTGTCATCCACATGCTTGAGCAAGACAATGCGCTGGTAGGGTTGGCCATTTTCATCCACCGTCGCCACACACATGGCGGTAGGATCGGCCAGGCGCGCGTCGCAGGCCTGTTTCAGCCACTTTTCGAACAGCTCAAGTGGATTGGCGGTCAAATCGTTACGACGCAGACCGCCACGGGTGTATTCACGGCGCAGGTCCGAAACATCAAATTCATTATTTTCAATCATTCGGTGATCAACCAACTGAAAAATCGTGATTCTATTCTGCGCCAGCGGCGTCAGGATCTCAATGATCTGACACCGCAATCGCCGGATCAATTCGCCAGCGTACAGTCGCTCATGATCACTTTGCCATTACGCTCGAGGTAAGCATTTTGGCCTTTCGACCAGAAGGTGTATTTACCGTCGCTGTATTTTGCGCCGGTCATGGCCAGCACCTGTTTCAGTTTCAACTGTTCGCCGTCCATCAGCAGGCTGACGGTGCTCTCCTTGCCGTCCAGCGCCACCGTCAGCGGCGTGGTGCCACACTGATAATGCAGAGTCTGGCTGTTTTGCGGCAGAACATAGCTGCAACCGGCCAACGCCAGCGCACCGGCGGCAATAATGATTTTTTTCATGCTGTTGCTCCTTAGGAAAATCTGTCGATTTCTATCCTAACAGAGCTAACGGCCCCCTAAAGGCAAAACCGGATAAATCCCACCAAGCAGGGTTTCACGACTGGCACCGGTGACCGAAGGCAGGTTGCCGGACTGACCGGACAAGGTGCGAAACGCCAGCCAGGCGAAGGCCAAAGCCTCCATATCGTCACCGCTGATGCCAAAATCGTCGGTCAGGCACACCTCGGTGCCGGGCAGCAGCGCCGACATCCGCGCCATCAGCAACGGGTTACGCGCCCCACCGCCACAGACCAGCAAACGCTCACAACCACCCGCCAACTGAACCTGCTCGCAAATGGTCACCGCCGTCAATTCCGCCAGCGTGGTTTGTACGTCAACCGCCTTGACTGCCGGCAACCCCGAAAGCTGGTTCTCCAGCCAGGCGGCGTTGAAATACTCACGGCCGGTGCTTTTCGGCGCCGGCAGCGCGAAGTAAGGATCCGCCAGCATCTGCTGCAACAATGGCAAACACACACGCCCTTCCATTGCCCAGCCACCGTCTTTATCGTAAGGCTGAGCGTGATGGCGCCAGATCCAGGCATCCATCAGCATATTGCCCGGCCCGGTATCGAAACCGCGCACCGGCGCCCCCGGCAACAGCATCGAAAGATTGGCGATGCCGCCGATGTTCAGCACCATGCGGCGCTCCACCGGATGCGCCAACAATGCCTGATGGAAGGCCGGTACCAGCGGTGCGCCCTGGCCGCCGTAGGCCATATCACGCCGACGGAAATCCCCCACGGTGGTGATGTTGGTCAGCGCCGCAATGCGGTTATTGTCACCCAGTTGCATAGAAAAACGCGCGTCGCCTTCTGGCTCGTGCCATACCGTCTGACCATGGCAACCGATGGCGGTGATATCCTGAGCCGCAACGCCGGTTTGTTTCAGCAGCCCCTGCACCGCCTCGCCGAACAAGGTGCCAAGCTGCGCATCCAGTCGCCCCACCGCAGCAAGCGTGGTTTGCTGCCCCTGGCACATACCGAGAATATCCTGCTTGAGCTGAATCGGCATCGGATGGCTGTAGCTGGCCTGCTGCGCCACCATTCGTCCGTCTATCGCGGCAAGCACCACGTCGACGCCATCCAGACTGGTGCCGGACATAACACCTATATAGCGGCCTGACTTCATAGCAACATCCTTTACCCTGTGCGGGGAAGCAAATTTTTGACCCAACAAATAAACCAGAATTAAAAAATTAACGCCATGAATTCTGATGTTTTTTTTCACCTCTGTGAACGATACGCCTGTTTTTTTGCCTGCTTTCCCGCTGAGCTGTCACCGCTAAACAATCGCTCAACGTGCAACGGAATTTCTCGCGGCGCTGTTATAAAGCTAAACCACCGTTTATTATTGGTTGAACAGCGCAAAGTTAAGCTGCGTGCAGTAGCGGGTCATGGTGATGTACGTGCGTTTGAGCCATACTTTGTCTATCATTTTCATTGAATCTGGCCTGGTAAGGTTCCCCAGGTTATGGACTACTATCAACAGGAGTTTTATATGATCAAGCGTCTTCTCGTCGTTGCCATCGCCGCAGTTACGCTGGCAGGGTGCGCCAATGATTCCATGTCCGGCGACGTTTATTCCGCTTCACAGGCCAAGCAGGTTCAAACCGTGACTTACGGCACGCTGGTTTCTGTTCGCCCGGTCAAAATCCAGGGCAGTGAAACGTCGAATACCATTGGTGCCATTGGTGGGGCGGTACTGGGTGGCTTCCTCGGTAACACCGTTGGCGGCGGTACCGGTCGCAGTCTGGCAACCGCAGCTGGCGCAGTAGCCGGTGGTGTGGCGGGTAACAGCATCGGCGAAGCCGCCGGCCGTACCTCAGGCTACGAGCTGGAAATCAAAACCGACCAGAAAGAGAACATCGTGGTGGTTCAGAAGGCAGGCGCAACCAAGTTCAGCCCAGGCCAGCGCGTTCGTATGGCTCGCACCGGCGACACCATTACCGTATCGCCACTGTAAGCGCTACGCGTAGGGTAAAACCGGAGGCTTTAGGCCTCCGGTTTCATTTCCGATGCTGTGAAATCTAATCGAATAAAAAGAAATTCTTATTGTTTGTTTTGCAGTTCAGTGATGTTTTGTTCAAGCTTGCCAATCAAACCAACCAACAGTTGTACTTCATCAGTAGTAATACCGCTCAAAATCTCGCCCCGCGTAGAGCTGATGACGCTGTCCACTTCCCGGATAATGGGATCGGCCGCTTCAGTCAGTTTGATACGCTTTGCACGCCGGTCATTGGCGCAGGTATGGCGAGTAATCAACCCCTTCTCTTCCAGTTGGTCCAACGTGCGAACCAATGACGGTTGCTCAATGCCGATCGCTTTAGCCAGTTGGATCTGCGACTGTTCCGGCGGCAAACGATTGATACTGTGCAAGGTCACCCAGTGCGTTTGCGTGAGCGCCAGCGGCTTGAGCCGATGATCGATGAGCGCGCGCCATACACGAACTAATCGTGCTAAATCTGAACCTAATGTTGACTCCACTTACCCCTCCTTATAATTAGCATGCTAACATACCCTCCCAGAGCTTAGACTATTTTGAGTAACTCACATTAAAAACACAAATGTATATAATGTATATTGTGGAAATAGCCACCATTTTGATCAGTTATTGTTTATTCTCTATGCAACCGCTCAACATATTCACTCACTGGGATTGTTAATGTGAATACTTCATGGCTTCATGCCTCGTCCCCGCTACCCGATTTGGTGCTGGGCGCCTCGCTTTATTTTCCGCCCCTATTTAAGGCTGTTTTGCTCGGCCTGATTTTATGGCTACTGGTACACCACCTGTTGCGTGACTGGATTTATTCCGGCGAAATTTGGCATCCCATGCTGATGGATTTGTCTATTTTCGTCATCGCCGTCAGCGGCTCCCTGTGGCTTTTAGCAAGTTGGTAACTGATGACGCATAAAACATTAAAATATTTTTCTACGGTAATCGTCTGCGCCATTGCCATCTGTGCCGGTTGGTGGTTATGGAATTACTATATGCAATCCCCCTGGACCCGCGATGGAAAGGTGCGCGCCGAACTCGTCAATATCACACCAGAAGTTTCTGGAAGATTAGAGAAAATAACCGTTCATGACAATCAGTTCATACCTGCGGGAAGTCTGATTTTTACGATCGACCCGGTGCCATACCAGATTGCGCTCGACAATGCTGAGGCCGCGTTGGCAAAAGCGCAGTCTGACCTGGCCAAGGCCGATCATGAGGCGGCTCGGCGCCGTGGTCTGCCGCAAAATGTTATTTCAGCGGAAGATATGGACGAATCGAATTTAGCGGCACAGGCAATGAAAGCCGCGTATAAAGCCGCGCAAGCTAATCTGGAACAGGCAAAATGGAATTTAAGTAAAACTAAAATTTATGCCCCTACCGATGGCTATATCACCAATTTACAAACGCGCGTGGGTAACTACGCCAGCGTTGGCTCACCGCTGGTTGCGCTGGTTGATGTGCACTCGTTTTATGTGCTCGGTTATTTTGAAGAAACCAAGCTAAAACATATAAAAGAAGGCAATAAAGCGGACATCGTTTTATATAATGGCAACACTCCGCTTCAGGGCGAAGTTGAGAGCATCGGCCGCGCCATTTACGATCAAAGCGTCGAAAGCAGCAGCGATTTATTAATGGACGTAAAACCCAACGTGCCCTGGGTTCGTTTGGCACAACGCGTGCCGGTACGGATAAAATTGCTGAATGTCCCGGCTGATTTACCCTTGGTCGCGGGCACCACCTGCACCATCTCGATTCATCAGTAAGGCTAACGTGTGAACCTGCCTTTTTTGGAATGGAAACGCACCCCTTGGGGAAAAGCCACCGGCGGACAATGGCGTTATGCACTGCGCAATTCGCTGGCGATGTGCCTGTCGCTTTGGGTCGCGTTCGTTCTCAATCTTGACGAGCC
Organism: Serratia sp. OS31; assembly: GCF_014164835.1. Classification (NCBI taxonomy): domain Bacteria; kingdom Pseudomonadati; phylum Pseudomonadota; class Gammaproteobacteria; order Enterobacterales; family Yersiniaceae; genus Serratia; species Serratia sp. OS31. Next base: position 134,243 of record NZ_JACJFQ010000007.1, read on the forward strand.
TTACTGGGCGCTGACATCGGCTGCGGTCGTCAGCTTCCCCACCGTCGGCGGCGTGATCAGCAAAAGCATCGGCCGGGTTTTCGGCAGCCTGGTCGGCGCGGCGGCATCGGTGGCCATCGCCGGGCACTGCCTGAACGATCCCTGGCTGTTCACGCTGTTTATCGCCGCCTGGATCGGCCTGTGCACTTACATTTCAAACCACTATCAGAACAACGTTTCCTACGCCTTTGCGCTGGCGGGCTACACCGCTGCCATCATCGCCTTCAGCACCGTCAACGTGACGGACACTCAACAGATCTTTGATATTGCCCAGGCGCGCGTTTGTGAGGTCATCACCGGTATTCTGTGCGGCGGTTTGATGATGATGATCCTGCCCAGCACCTCTGACGGCGAAGCCTTGTTAACCTCGTTGCGGCGCATGCACCTGCGATTATTGGAACATGCCGCGATGCTTTGGCAGCCGGAAATCACCGTGCAGATGCGTACCTCGCACGAAGGGGTTATCGGCCAAATCCTGACCATGAACCTGCTGCGTATTCAGGCCTTCTGGAGCCACTACCGACTGCGTCGACAGAATAATCTGCTTAACTATATGCTGCACCAGCAGCTACGTATCACCAGCGTGATCTCCAGCCTGCGCCGCATGCTGCTGAACTGGCCGGACCGCCCGGCCAACCTGGCCAGCGTGATGGATCAACTGCTGACCGAACTGCGTAACCCCGAGACTGACAAGTACCGTTTGGCGCGTCTTTTGCAGCAAATCGCGCCGCAAGATCCTGCTGATTACCGCCATCGCGCCTTCTGGCTGCGTCTGCGCCATTTCTGCTGGCTGTATCTGGGCGCCAGTCGCTGGTTGCAGCGCCTGGAAAGCGCCACGCCGGTCAGCAATATCCAGCCGCCCCGAGCGACCTCTTTGGCTCGCCACACCGACAGCTACGAAGCAGCCTATAACGGCCTGCGCACCTTTTTATGCATTGTCATCGGTTGTGCTTACTGGATTAACACCCAATGGGACGCAGGCAGCTCGGCCCTGACGCTGATCGCCATCAGTTGCGTACTCTACTCTTCCACGCCGTCCCCCATCAACAGCATCACCACCCTGCTGAAAGCGGTGCTTTTGCTGTCGATAGCCTGCTTTGTGGTGAAATTTGGCCTGATGATTCAAATTGATGATTTTTGGCTGTTCTGCGCCTTTCTGTTCCCGGTGCTGGTGACAATGCAGATGTTCAAGCTGCAACACCCCTCCTACGCAGCACTCTGGGGCCAACTGATCGTATTTATGGGCTCTTTTCTCTCCGTTACCAATCCACCGAGCTACGATTACCAGTCCTTTATCAATGACAGCATCGGCAAAATTGTCGGGGTATTGCTGGCGGGCCTGGCATTCCAGATCCTGCGGCCCAGCTCGGACAAGCGCAAAAGCCGGCGCATTATCCGCGCTCTGCGGCGCGACTTTATCGATCAGCTAAGCAAAAAGCCGCAGCAAAGCGAGAGCCAGTTTGAATCGTTGATTTACCACCGCATCAGCCAACTGAATCAAAGTCAGGATCAAGAAGCACGCAGCTGGTTATTGCGCTGGGGCGTGGTGCTGCTCAATTGTAGCCATATCGTTTGGCAACTGCGTGACTGGCAAACCCGGTCCGATCCACTCTCTGCGGTGCGAGACGTCTGTATTCACTGCCTGCGGGGTATCATGACGGAGAAAGGCGTGCAGCACCGTTCGCTGGACGCCAGCCTGCTAGAACTGCAGCGAATGAGCAATACGCTAGCGCACCACCCTGAACAGGCGGCGCGCGATCTGGCAGGTTTGATTTGGCGGCTTTACTGTTCGCTGCAACAGCTACAGCAGGCGATTGCCCCTGTTGATAGCGCAGCGGCGACATCCCCCGCCCGCTAACTGATGTTATGACTTAATCACGCCGCAGGCGAAGCGTTCGCCTCCGCCACCCAGGGGTTTGGGATGATCGGAGTGATTATCGCCACCGGCGTGCACCATCAGTGCCTTGCCGCTGATTTCACTGATTTTCTTCAGCCGAGGCGCCAGTACCGGATAGCTGGCCATGCCGTCGTCGGTCACGTAAATGGCCGGCAAATCGCCCAAATGGCCGTCGGCATACGGTCCAAGGTGCTTACCGGTTTTTTGCGGGTCAAGATGTCCGCCGGCCGCCAACGCCGCGACGGCCTTGCCGTCCTTCATGCCTGGTTCGCAGCTGCCGTTCTCATGAACGTGAAAGCCGTGCACACCGGCCGGTAAGGCTTTAAGTTGCGGTGTAAACAACAACCCATAAGGGGTTTCGCTGATCGTCACCTTGCCAATATCCTGACCAATTCCCTGTCCGGTCACCAGATTCATGTCAACATCCACGGTTGCCGCCTGAGCGACTCCGCAGGCCATCAGACCGAAGGCCGCATACCAATAATGTTTCATCAATCAATCTCCTTGAAGTCTCTGTGAGTGTTCAAGTATAGGGGAATGTGCGGCGTCACCGCTCAAAACACACACAATTTTGTCGATCAAATTCGCATTCTCAATAATTAGTACTAATAATAATTCTACCGATGTCAGTCCTCTGACCAGCTGGCATTTGGCGTATTCTGTTCACCTACACTCGCTGCAACAGCTACCCAAAGATTAACCCGGCAATGCAGCAAATTCATAAGGAACTGATATGGGAATCTTTAATTATCAAGGTCTCGATGAGGCGAAATCCAAAACGTTATTTACCGACGCCATGGCGATTTCCACCTACGCCTATCACAATATCGATAATGGTTTTGACGAGGGCTATCACAGCTCCGGTTTTGGCCTGGGCTTGCCCTTCACGCTGGTGACCGCGCTGATAGGCAGCACGCAATCGCAGGGTGGCCTACCCGGTATTCCCTGGAATCCCGACTCGGAACAAGCGGCGCTGGCAGCGGTAAATAACGCCGGCTGGTCATTGATAAGCGTAGACCAACTAGGCTATCAGGGCAAAACGGATGCCCGCGGCACTTATTACGGTGAAACCTTGGGCTACACCACGGCACAGGCCGAAGTGCTGGGAAAATACGACAGCGAGGGTAACCTCACCGGCATCGGCATTGCTTTTCGCGGCACCAGCGGCCCGCGCGAATCTCTGATCACCGATACCATCGGCGATTTGGTCAATGACCTGCTGGCCGGTTTCGGCCCGAATGGCTATGCCGATAACTACAGTCTGAAAGCCTTCGGCACCCTGCTGGGGGATGTGGCCAAATTCGCCCAGGCGCACGGGCTGAGCGGGGATGACATTACCATCAGTGGTCACAGCCTCGGCGGCCTGGCCGTGAACAGCATGGCGGCGCTCAGCGACGGCAATTGGGGGGGCTTCTACGCGCAGTCCAACTATGTCGCCTTCGCCTCACCTACCCAATACGAAACCGGCGGCAAAGTGACTAACGTCGGTTACGAAAATGACCCGGTATTCCGCGCGCTGGACGGTACAACGCGCACCTCTGCAACGCTGGGCGTACATGACGCACCGCAAGACTCCGCCACCAACAACATCGTTAATTTCAACGACCACTATGCCTCCGCCGCCTGGAATATTCTGCCCTTCTCGATCCTCAATATTCCAACCTGGTTATCTCACCTGCCGTTCTTTTATCAGGACGGGTTGATGCGGGTATTGAATTCAGAGTTCTACTCGCTGACCAGCAAAGACTCGACGGTGATCGTTTCCAACCTTTCTGACGTCACCCGCGGCAATACCTGGGTGGAAGACCTCAACCGCAACGCCGAGCAACACAGCGGCCCAACCTTTATTGTCGGCAGCGACGGCAATGACCTTATCAAGGGCGGCACTGGAAATGATTATCTCGAGGGCCGTGCCGGCAATGACACATTCCGTGACGATGGCGGTTTTAATATTATTTCCGGCGGTGAAGGCCATAACACCCTGGATTTGCAGCATGCATTGAAAAACACCGAGGTCGCGTACGACGGCAATACGCTCTATTTGCGCGATGCTGACGGTGGCATCACCCTGGCTAACTCGATCGGCACGCTGAAAAGCAAAGAGTCGTCACTGTTGATTTTCACCAAAGAGGTTGATCACCAGGTGACCGACAACGGCTTGCTTTCCACCAAGGGGCTGACCGCCTATGCCAGTTCGGCAAACGGCACCGCGGCCGATGACGTTCTGACTGCTAAAGAGTCTGGCTCCTGGCTCTTCGGTCTGGAGGGAAATGACCAGCTGTTTGGCGGCAAAGGCAATGACGTGTTCGTCGGCGGTGCGGGTAACGATGTCATGCACAGCCAGGGTGGCAGCAATACCTTCCTGTTCAGCGGCGACTTCGGTCAGGATCTGATTTACGGTTATCAGGCGCAGGATAAGCTGGTGTTTATCGGTACCGAAGGCAGCAGCTCGGGCGGTAATTATCGCGATTTTGTTTCCGAGGTGAACGACAACCTGGTGTTTAACTTTGGCGGCAGTACGGTCACTTTAGTCGGGATCGGATTCGATAGTCTGTCGGACGGCCAAGTGGTACTGGCCTGAACACTGTGGCATTAACGTTAAAAACGGGCGGCCGAGGCTGCCCGTTTTATCGTGCCGCTTAAGGTACGTCGTAACCCAGCGCCGCTTTGCGGATGCGGAACCACTGTTGACGATCCAGCGTCAATTGCTGCGCCTTCAGCGCCGAACGAACGCGTTCAATCTTGCCGGAGCCGATAATCGGCAACGGTGCCGACGGCAGGCGCATCACCCAGGCGTAGACCACCTGTTCGATAGTATCGGCCCCTATTTCCTGCGCCACCGCCTGCAACTCATCGCGCAGCGGCTGGAACTCGGCGTCGCTGAACAGACGTCCGCCCCCCAGACAAGACCAGGCCATCGGCTTGATGCGCAACTGCTGGCACTGATCCAGCGATCCATCCAGGATACTCGGCTGGTGAATCGGTGAAATCTCCAGTTGATTGGTCACCAGCGAGAATGGCAGCCGCGATTGCAGCAACGTAAATTGCGCCGGTGTGAAGTTGGAAACACCGAAGTGGCGCACTTTGCCACTTTGGTGCAGAGACACAAAGGCCTCGGCGACCTCATCGGCATCCATCAGCGGATCCGGGCGGTGGATCAACAACAGGTCAAGATAGTCGGTATGAAGATGTGCCAACGAACGTTCCGCGCTGTAAACGATATGTTCGCGGTCGGTGATGTAATGGCCGATGGCGTTGCCCGGTTTGGCCGTAGTGGCGATACCGCATTTGGACACCAGCTCCATCGACTGGCGCAATGACGGCTTCAAACGCATCGCTTCGCCAAAAGCCTGTTCGCAGGCATAGCCGCCGTAAATATCCGCGTGATCGGCAGTGGTCACGCCCAGCTCGATATGCTGCTCAATGAACGCCAACAGCTGTTGTGGCGACATGCCCCACTCCATCAAACGCCAGTATCCGCAAATCATGCGGGAAAATTCAGGCCCCTGCGGCGCAAGTTGAATACGGTTTACCATTATTGAAACCTCATGACAGTGTTTGATGCCAGCATACACAAGCGGATAACGACGTGGAAAGGGGAAAGCCGCGCTAACGTGCGGCGGATCGGCTACCGGTCAAAATAGCGACGGCTGTTCGGGTTGTGATTCTTCAGGCTGTTTATTGGCTCGCTGCAGACGCAGGAAGCGTTGGTGGCACAGACGCAATACGTCCCGCTTTTGCGCATCGCTCATTTGCATCCAGCCAAAACGTTCCTCGCGGCTGCGCAGGCAGCCACGGCAAAAACCTCGGTCGTCGGCCTGACAGATGCCACGACAGGGGCTGGGGATGTCAAAAAACTCAAGCTGCTGCGGCACGCGTCCTCCTGCTGTCTCTTGCTAATTGAAGACGCCATTGGCGCCGCTGGCAAGTGACTTTTCGGTATGACGCCGAAAATAGTCGCGTAAGTAACGTAGCGCCTGACGATTTTTCTCCGGCATTGCCCGTTCGAGCGTCATCGCATGCAGCCGCGACGCTACCGGGCGCCATTCTGGCATCAGTTGAATCAGCTCGCCGCGTTGCAGTTCATCTTCAATTTCGTATAAAGGCTGACTCGAGATCCCCAGACCGCTGCGGGTAAACGCGCGTATTACGGTCATGTTGTCGCTGACGATTTGCCCTTCCGACAGACGCAATTTAAGCTGCTGGCCGCTCTGGTGGTGCAGCTCCAGATGCGCGCCGCTGAAAACCCCCGAGATCCACCGGTGTTGCACCAGGTCTTGCGGTGTCTCCGGCACACCATGCTGGCTGAGATAGCGAGGAGCGGCACACAGCACCATTGGCCACTCGGCCAGCGGGTGGGCGATCATATTGGCATCCGCCAGTTGGCGATTCACCCGCAGTGCGATATCGATACGCTGATCGATCATATCGACGATCCGGTCGTCTGCCAGCACCTTCAGCGTCAGTTTGGGATGAGCCTGCAACAGCGGCGCCAGCGCCTCCGCCAACGGGCGACCACCGATACCTATGGTCGTCGCGATGCGCAGTTCCCCCACCAGCGTATCGCGCAGTTCCGCCAGACGCTGTTCCGCTTGTTGCGCCTGAAACAGCATGGCTTCACAACCGGGATAGAAAGCCGCACCCGCCTCGGTGAGGGCCAGTCGCCGCGTGGACCGATGCAACAACGGCACCCCCAGCGCTTTCTCCAGCGACCGCATATGCTGACTGACCGCCGACGGCGTCATGCCCAGCCGCCGGGCGGCACCGGCCAGCGAACCTTCCGCCACTACGGTGGCAAATACCGCCATTCGATTCAATTTATCCATGATTATGAAGTTTTACTTAATCAAGAAAGCATGAATATGGCACTAATCAGCTCGATTGTTAAGTACTACAGTGTATATAGCCGCTCAGGTCAGACTGAGCAGAGAGATAACATTGAATCCCTTCCTGACAGGAGCAAACAGATGAAAGTAGCCATTATTGGAGCAACAGGTTTTGTAGGCCGCCGCGTGCTGGACGAAGCGCTGGCGCGTGGACTGCAAGTCACGGCGATTGCCCGCCAGCAAAAAGACCTGCCGGAGAACGCCAACCTGAGCATAGCGTTGGGCGACGTCGCCGATACCGAATGGCTGGCGAAACAGCTGACCGGGCAGGACGCGGTGATCAGCGCCTATAACCCAGGCTGGGCGGAAGATAACCTCTACGAAAAAACCAGCCGGGGCGCACAGCAAATCCTGGACGCGGTTAAAAAAGCCGGTGTTAAACGCCTGTTGGTGGTGGGAGGTGCCGGCAGTCTGGAGGTCGCGCCGGGCGTTGAATTGGTGGACACGCCGGAATTCCCGGAAAATATCCGTCCAGGCGCTCGGGCAGTGCGTGATTTACGCAACAAACTGCGCAACGAGTCGTCCCTCGACTGGACCTATTTGTCGCCAGCCGCCCTGCTGGAACCCGGCAAACGCACCGGACAGTTCCGCCTCGGCACCACCCAGCTGTTGATGAACGGCCAGGCGCCAGCCGGTATCTCGGTGGAAGATCTGTCGGTCGCCATCATCGACGAAATTGAAAAGCCGCAGTTTATCAAAGCGCAATTTACCGCCGCTTACTGATCGCATCGCCAGACCGACCCCCGGTCTGGCGACCCTATTTCTAAACCAAAACTGAACGACTCCGCCACCATTCTGAATCTCTAAGGTTTTCTTAAGTTTCATCCTGTAAATTTCAGCGCATTACTTAATAGCAGGACTTAGATTTGGCAATGTGGTTACGTCAACGCTTACAGTGCAACAGCCTAGGTTTTATCCTCGCCAGCGCCTTGTTCTTCACTCTGTTCCAGAACGCGTTATTCCTTCATAAGGCCTGGTCGTATATCAGCTTCGATAACGTCCACAGCGTTATTTTCGCCGCCACCATGCCGGTCGTGATTTTTTGCGCGTTGAATATCATCTTCAGCGTGCTGACCGTGCCCTTCCTGCGCAAACCGCTGATGATTTTCTTCCTGCTCGGCAGCGCGGCCGCCAACTACTTTATGTTCAGCTATGGCGTGGTCATCGACGGCAACATGATGCAGAACGCCTTCGAGACCAACCCGCAGGAGGCCACGGCACTGCTGACACCTCGCATGGGGCTGTGGCTGGTGTTGCTCGGTATTGTTCCGGCGGTGGTGGTCTGCTTCACCGAGATCCGGAAAACCCGCCCCTGGTGGTACATGGCCGGGCTGCGAGCCGCCAACGTGATGCTTTCCGTGGTGGTGATCCTGATTATCGCCGCGCTGTTTTATAAGGACTACGCTTCGCTGATCCGCAATAACAAAAGCGTAGTGAAAATGCTGACGCCTTCTAACTTTGTCGCCGGCACCATCAAGTTTACCCAGCAACGGTACTTCACCCGTAACCTGCCGCTGGTGAAAATCGGTGAAGATGCTCGCAAAGGACCGCTGATAGCCTCACAGCAAAAGAAAACACTGGTGATCCTGGTGGTGGGCGAAACGGCGCGCGCCGAGAATTTCTCGCTCGGAGGCTATGGCCGCGAAACCAACCCGCGCCTGAAACAAGACAATGTGACCTACTTTAAAAACGCCAGCTCCTGTGGCACCGAAACCGCCATATCCGTCCCCTGCATGTTCTCCAACATGCCGCGCAAGGATTACGATGCGACTCTGGCTACGCATCAGGAAGGCGTACTAGACGTACTGGCCCATGCCGGTGTTAACGTGCTGTGGCGTGAAAATGACGGTGGCTGCAAAGGTGCCTGCGATCGCGTACCGCACGTAGACATGACCAAGCTGAAACTGCCGCAGGATTGCGACGGCGATGTGTGCATGGATAATGTGTTGCTGTACAAGCTGAACGACTACATCAACAGCCTGAAAGACGACGGCGTGATCGTACTGCATCAGATGGGCAGCCACGGGCCGGCCTATTACCGCCGCAGTACGCCAGAGTTCCAGAAGTTCTCGCCGACCTGCGACAGCAATCAGATCCAGGATTGCACCCACGAGCAGTTGGTCAATACCTATGACAACTCTCTGCTGTATACCGATGCCATGCTCGACGACACCATCAAGCTGCTGCGGCAGTACAGCGACAAGTTCAACACGGCGCTGGTGTACCTTTCCGACCACGGCGAATCATTGGGTGAAAACGGCATGTACCTGCACGGCACGCCCTATGTCTTCGCCCCAAGCCAGCAGACCCACGTGCCCTTCCTGATGTGGATGTCTGCGGACTATGAGCGCAACTTCAAAGTTGATCGCCAGTGCCTGAACACCCTGGCGGAAAAAGACGAGGTGTCGCAGGACAACCTGTTCCATACCATGCTCGGTATGTTGAACGTGCAAACTCGCGAGTATCAGCCGCAGTTGGACATCCTGCAACGCTGCCGCAGCGGGGCATAAAGACTTAACTTCTTCACCCTGCTCGGGCAAAATACCCTTCATCGCAACCGGCGTCCTAACGCCGGTTTTTTATTGCTCTTGACCTAGACCGATCGGTCTATTATGCTGACAACCATTATGACTAAACATGCGCATTGCCCGACAGACACTCGTGAACATTTGCTCGCCACCGGCGAGACGCTCAGCCTGCGCCTTGGTTTTACCGGGATGGGCTTAAGCGAGCTGTTGAATACGGCCGGGGTGCCGAAAGGCTCGTTCTACCACTACTTCCGTTCGAAGGAAGCCTTTGGAGAAGCGATGCTGCAGCGTTATTTCGAGCATTACGATGCGGAAATGAAACAGCTGTTTGCCGACGATAAGAGCGATGCGCGTCACCAATTGCTGAGCTATTACGCCCAGGCAATCAGCTACCACTGTCGTAGCGAATGCCACAATGCCTGCCTGGCAGTGAAGCTTTCCGCCGAGGTGAGTGATTTGTCAGAGCCGATGCGGCATGCGTTGGAAACCGGAACCGCAAGGGTGATTGCTCACCTGCAGGATGCGATTGAACGCGGTATCCGTGAAGGCGCCCTGTCGATTGCCATGAGCCCGGCAGCAACGGCAGAAACGCTGTATTCGCTGTGGCTTGGCGCTTCGCTGCGTGCCAAAATCCGCCGTTCGGTCGCTCCGTTGACCAGCGCGCTGGAAAGTATTGAATTGCTGTTGCGTCCACCGCAACCTTAAACGAAACACCCTGATTTTATCGAAACTTGCCCTGTGGGGCGGTTTTATCTCATTACTAGTCGACCGGTCTATTAATATAGGATGCACTATGAAGATTGAAAAGCTGTTCTCCCCGTTGAAGGTTGGCGCTGTCACCCTGCCAAACCGCGTGTTTATGGCCCCACTGACGAGGCTGCGCAGCATTGAGCCCGGCGATATCCCTACTCCGTTAATGGGCGAATATTATGCTCAGCGCGCCAGTGCCGGCCTGATCGTCACTGAAGCCACTCAGATTTCTTTCCAGGCGAAAGGCTATGCCGGCGCTCCGGGGCTGCACACCCCAGAGCAGATCGCCGCGTGGAAAAAAATCACCCAGGCGGTACACGATAAGAATGGCCATATCGCCGTTCAACTGTGGCACGTGGGCCGTATTTCCCACAACAGCCTGCAACCGGGCCAGCAGGCACCGGTCGCCCCTTCTGCGATCAATGCCGACACCCGCACCACAGTACGTGACGAAACCGGTGCCTGGGTACGAGTGCCGACCTCTACCCCACGAGCGCTGGAAACCGAAGAGATCCCGGGGATCATTAATGATTTCCGTCAGGCCACCGCCAACGCGCGTGAAGCCGGCTTTGATTTTATCGAACTGCACGCGGCGCACGGCTATCTGCTGCACCAGTTTATGTCGCCGGCGTCTAACCAACGTACCGACCAATACGGCGGCAGCATCGAAAACCGCACTCGCCTGACTTTGGAAGTGGTTGACGCAAGCATCGCCGAATGGGGTTCAGAACACATTGGCATCCGTATTTCACCGCTGGGTCCGTTCAACGGCCTGGATAACGGGGAAGATCAGGAAGAAGCGGCGCTGTATCTGGTAGAAGAGCTGAACAAGCGCAATATCGCTTTCCTGCACATTTCCGAGCCCGACTGGGCCGGCGGCAAGCCTTATTCTGACGCCTTCCGTGACTCGGTACGCGCCCACTTTAAAGGCGTCATCGTCGGCGCCGGCGCTTATACCGCCGAGAAAGCAGAAGAGCTGATCAACAAAGGCTTTATCGATGCGGTGGCCTTCGGTCGCAGCTATATCGCCAACCCGGATCTGGTAGAGCGCTTGAAGCAGAATGCTGCGCTAAACGAACCTCAGCCAGAAACCTTCTATGGCGGCGGCGCTGAGGGTTATACCGACTACCCGACGCTGTAAGAATGCGACAAACAAAATAAGAAAGCCCGCCGGTATGCGAATGCCGGCGGGCTTTTGTCGTTTATCGGTTCGGAAGCAATTTAACGGGAGACCAACTGTCTCCAACGGTCAATCTCAGCGGCGTCAATATTATTCATTATGCTGCGAAACCAAACGGTAAATTTATCAGGGTCATTTTTTAGCTCCTGGGTTAATTGCCGAATATCGACCCACAACCAGCTGTGGGCTTCTTCAGGATCCTCTTGCGGTTCACCGTCAAACAAGCCCACGTAAATATGATCAAATTCGTGCTCAATTAAATCGCCTGGCACTTCCGCGCGGTAGGTAAAACTCGATACCTTCAGTAGCTCAGTGCAAAAGCCCATCTCTTCCTGCAACCGCCGCTGTGCGGCCGCCTGCGTCGCTTCCCCCCAGCGCGGGTGACCACAGCACGTGTTGGTCCACAACCCGGCAGAATGGTATTTACCGAAAGCTCGCTGTTGCAGTAGCAGTCGGCCCTGGCCGTCAAAAATAAAAATTGAAAACGCCCGGTGCAGTAATCCCTGCTGGTGAACCAGCGTTTTGGTTTGTGACCCCACGGAATTATCTTCGGCATCCACCAGAATCAGCATTTCATCCATTGATGATCTCCTTCGGCAGTAGCCATCATTCCGCACGGGAAAAAACAAAAAAACATATTAACCAGATCCAAATGTATAAATTGAGGCAATCCACCCTGAGTCTGGATCGCTATCCGACCCTGCTGTTCCTTGCGGGGGGTATAGTACCTATTTCCATCAACCATAGGGCACATACTGTGCGATTGCCATTAATAATGGTGACAATGTCACTCTAACTCTGCCGCTCCCGCCCCGCCATACATTGAAATCCCTTATGCGGCAACGCTATACTGAATTTCGCTTCAATCCATCCGCCATTGGCAACGGCACATCCAATCAGAGGAATTATGCGCTTACTCCATACCATGATCCGCGTCGGTGACCTGCAACGTTCCATCGACTTTTATACCAAGGTATTAGGCATGCGCTTGCTGCGTACCAGCGAGAACCCGGAATACAAATACTCGCTGGCGTTTGTGGGCTATACCGATGAAAGCGAAGGTGCGGTGATTGAACTGACCTATAACTGGGGCACCGACAGCTACGAAATGGGCAGCGCGTTTGGCCATTTGGCGCTGGGCGTCGACGATGTCGCCGCAACCTGTGACAGCATCCGCAACGCCGGCGGCAAGGTTACTCGCGAAGCCGGCCCGGTAAAAGGCGGCACCACGGTGATCGCCTTCGTTGAAGACCCGGACGGTTACAAGATCGAACTGATCGAGAACAAACATGCCGGGCATGGTCTGGGCCACTGAGGTCGATTAAGGGCGCTTCCTGCGCCCTTATTTTTATCTGCGTGATAACCGCCTGCAACCGGGCGCAAAATTTGCCATAATGCGCGCTGCATTCGATGAAGATAAGAAACTGATGGCCGAAAAAAGTGATCTTAACGCCCTGAGTGGCCGTTTTCGTGGGTTTTACCCCGTAGTCATAGATATAGAAACTGCCGGATTTAATGCCAAAACCGACGCGCTGCTGGAGATTGCCGCCGTTACGTTAAAAATGGATGAAAACGGCTGGTTGCAGCAGGACGAGACCCTGCACTTCCACGTGGAGCCTTTTGAAGGTGCCAACCTGCAGCCGGAGGCGCTGGCCTTTAACGGCATCGACCCAAGTAACCCATTACGCGGTGCGGTCAGTGAGCACGATGCGTTGCACGCTATTTTTAAAGCCGTGCGCAAGGGCATCAAGGATCGTGGCTGCAACCGGGCAATCATTGTGGCGCACAATGCCAATTTTGATCACAGCTTCCTGATGGCGGCCGCAGAGCGCGCCAGCCTGAAACGCAACCCGTTCCATCCCTTCGCCACCTTTGACACCGCGGCGTTGAGCGGGCTGGTGCTGGGGCAAACGGTGCTGGCCAAAGCCTGCATCGCCGCCGATATCCCGTTCGACAGTTCCCAGGCGCACTCTGCCCTGTATGACACCGAGCAAACCGCTTTGCTGTTCTGCGAGCTGGTCAACCGTTGGAAACGCCTGGGTGGCTGGCCACTGGCGGTCGAAAACACCGACTAAGACAAAAAAATCGGGCGGCCCAGTCTTCACTGGTGCCGCCCGATGGAACCCAACAATAAAACCGAGCCGATTATGGCTGCTGGTCTTCCTGCTGTTTGTACTTCTCTGCCGTTTCTTTGATCAGCTGCTGCAGTTCGCCGCGCTGATACATTTCGATGATGATATCGCAGCCGCCTACCAGCTCACCGTCGACCCACAGCTGTGGGAAGGTCGGCCAGTTGGCGTATTTAGGCAACTCGGAACGGATGTCCGGGTTCTGCAGAATATCAACGTAGGCAAAGCGTTCGCCACAGGCAGACAGCGCCTGCACGGCTTGCGCAGAGAAACCGCAGTTTGGCAATTTCGGTGAACCCTTCATGTACAACAGAATCGGGTTCTCAGCGATCTGGTGCTGAATTTTTTCAATCGTCGTCGTCATTGTATTGCTTCCTCAAGCCAAGTCTTATGGCTACAACATGCATCACACCGGCCATTGTAGCGGCTGGAACAGTCGCAAGAAAACGCCATCTTTTGCAAGGGCATTTCCCCGTAGTCAGTCGCGTCTTACCGGCAAAGCCTTTCCGGTCAAAACATATGCGCAGAATAACATTTTTAATCTGGCCATTTCACTAATATATTTTGTCATCAAAATGCGCCGCTAAATAATCCCGTCGACGGTGATTGTCGTTTTTTTATACATCAACGGTTTGATTTTTCGGCAAAAAAAATGCCATTAACGTTTTCTCACAATATGGATTATCATTTATGAGTTCTTCGCTGTTTTATATGGCGAAATTCGGGAATACTGTCCTTCTTTCGATATCTGTTCCGGGGCCAAGGTTGGTAACGTCGACATGCGTTTAATTCTTACGCTTTTTGTGCTGTTGTTTACGCAGCTATTCTTCAATCTGGCGCATGCTGCGCCGCAGGCGCGTATTGCCGCCGAGCAACGCAAAAGCCATGTCAACGAAGCCCGGCCCGATGACCGCAAGAAAAAGAAAGCGGTAAAAGCCAGCAAAAAAGCCAAAACCACCACCCCGCAGAAAACCGCTAAGCTTTCCAAAGCCAAAACGGAGAAAACCGCTAAAAAGATCGTCAGCGCCAAATCGAAAGGCAAAACTCAGAAAATAGCCAAAATCAAAGTTACCCCGCCGAAGAAGGGTTACAAAAAAGGCTATGGTCGCCACCGCGAAGCCGGTATGGCTACTGCGAAGTTGGTGCGTGATGATAAACCCTTGAAGCTGACTCCAGCGCACAAAAAACGCTACCAGCATGCCAAGCAAACCGCGATGGCCAAGCTGATGGACCAAATGGGCAAGCCTTACCGTTGGGGCGGTACTTCACCAAGAACCGGCTTCGACTGCAGCGGCCTGATTTACTACGCGTATAAAGACGTGGTGAAAATCAAAATGCCGCGCACCGCCAACGAGATGTACCACCTGCGCGACGCCGCGCCGATCAAGAGAAGCGAGCTGGAAAGCGGTGACCTGGTGTTCTTCCGCATTAATAACCGCGGCGTAGCAGACCATGTTGGCGTTTATCTGGGCAACGGCAAATTCATTCAGTCACCGCGTACCGGTGAAGAAATTCGGATCAGCCAGCTCGACAATGACTACTGGCAAAACCATTACATCGGCGCTCGCCGTGTAGTAACACCGAAAACCATTCGATAATTTCTTTGGCGGCTGGCTTGCCCAGCCGCTCTCCCCTGACTGATTTTCCTGCTGTCCCTAAAGCACCCAATCCTTTAGCCCGCCCCACTGTATTTCATCGCGAAAATTGCTAAGCTAAATATCCACAATAAAAACAGGCCAATTGCGTTTCCGTTGCTCTGACGGAAAATTGGCACTGTACAAGGAGGAAGCAATGTCGTTTGAACTGCCCGCACTACCTTATGAAAAAAACGCCCTCGAACCGCACATTTCGGCAGAAACCCTGGAATACCACTATGGCAAGCATCACAACGCCTACGTGGTCAACCTGAACAATCTGCTGAAAGGCAGCGAGTTTGCAGGCTCCTCCCTTGAAGCTATCATCAAGGCTTCCAGCGGCGGCATCTTCAACAATGCGGCCCAGGTATGGAATCACACCTTCTATTGGCACTGCCTGTCACCTCAGGGCGGCGGAGAGCCCCAGGGCAAACTGGCCGCGGCGATCAATCAGGCTTTTGGTTCTTTTACCGCCTTCCGGGAACAATTCAGCGACGCCGCGGTGAAAAACTTCGGCGCAGGCTGGACCTGGTTAGTGAAAAAACCGGATGGCTCGCTGGCGATTGTTAATACCTCGAACGCGGCCACGCCGCTGACCGGTGAAGACAAACCGCTGCTGACCGTCGACATTTGGGAACACGCCTACTACATCGATTATCGCAACGCACGACCGGCCTACCTGGAAAACTTCTGGGCGCTGGTTAACTGGACATTTGTGGAGGAAAATCTGGCGTAAAGCGGGGAAATACAACCAGGCGTAGCGAACTGCGCCTGGTTGACTGAAGAGTATCAGTTCAATGCAGCGGTGAAGCTAAAAGCGATAATCACAGCCAGCGCACCCAGGGTGGTGAACAGTGACATTTTCAAATCGGTATCCATTACAACTCCTTTTCAGATTGGGTTTCCCAAGGGTAAAAGGCACACAATTAATGTGTTAAACCATTTTCCCACAGTTGGCCGATAAAATCTTGTTATCATTTCCCAGTTTATAATACCGATTACCTCTTCCCCTTTTGCTCAATATGGGACAAAATTCGCAGTTCACAACTGTGTACCGGCAAAATGCCCCTCCTGACCAAGCGCTGACGACTTCAACACACTAAAAACTCAGTTTTCGCTTCTTTGGAGAAGGATCTACGCAGGCAAACGATTAACATCACACTTACATACTGCAACATGTGAGTTCAGGAGTCATTCTTTACATGGCAACGATTAAAGATGTGGCCAAACGCGCTGGCGTTTCCACCACCACCGTTTCGCACGTCATCAATAAGACTCGTTTCGTCGCCGAAGAGACAAAAGCGGCCGTTGGCGCCGCGATCAAAGAGCTGCACTATTCACCCAGCGCCGTGGCGCGCAGCCTCAAGGTCAACCACACCAAATCTATTGGTCTGCTGGCCACGTCGAGCGAAGCACCTTACTTTGCCGAAGTGATCGAGGCGGTGGAAAACAGCTGCTACAGCAAAGGCTATACGCTGATCCTGTGCAACTCGCATAACAATCTGGACAAACAACGCGCCTATCTGGCGATGTTGGCGCAAAAGCGCGTCGATGGTCTGTTAGTCATGTGTTCGGAATACCCGGACCAACTGCTCGGCATGCTGGAAGATTATCGCAATATCCCGATGGTCGTCATGGATTGGGGCGCTGCACGCGGTGACTTTACCGACACCATTATCGATAACGCCTTCGAAGGCGGCTATCTGGCCGGGCGCTACCTGATTGAACGCGGCCACCGCGATATCGGAGCCATTCCGGGCCAGCTGGCACGCAATACCGGCGGCGGCCGCCATCAGGGCTTTTTAAAAGCCATGGAAGAAGCCAATATCGACGTGCGCGAAGAGTGGATTGTTCAGGGCGACTTTGAGCCGGAATCCGGTTACAAGGCCATGCATCAGATACTGTCGCAGAAGCAACGCCCTACCGCGGTATTCTGCGGTGGCGATATCATGGCCATGGGGGCGATCTGCGCCGCCGATGAACTTGGGCTGCGCGTGCCGCAGGACATTTCGGTGATTGGCTACGATAACGTACGAAATGCCCGCTACTTCACCCCGGCACTGACCACGATCCATCAGCCCAAAGAACGTCTGGGTGAGATGGCGTTCACCATGCTGCTGGATCGCATTATCAGCAAACGTGAAGAGTCGCAGGTCATTGAGGTTCATCCCAAGCTGGTCGAGCGCCGTTCGGTCGCTGACGGCCCGTTCATCGATTATCGCCGCTAATTATCTGCGCCGGAAACCCTCGCGGTTTCCGGCGTCATTCTTCGCTTAGCCACTCCTGATTCAAGGTTTCACTGTCTCCCAGATAATCCAGTAACCAGGCCATCGCCGGTGACGGCGTATTTTGCTGCCAGGTCAGGCAACAAGGGCTGGCGGGAAATGGCTGTTGCAACTGTAGCGCCACCAGTTCCCCGCGCTGCACCAAAGGCAATACCCGATGCGCGGGCATCATGCCAACGCACAACCCGGCACACAGGCAATCTATCGCAGAGGCCCAGTCCGGCACCACCAGGCGTCGCTGGTTGTCCAACGTCCAGGTCACGCGTTTGGGCAGGTTGCGCGAAGTATCTTCCAGGCACAGCGACGGAAAAGGCCGGAGTTGATCGTCGTTCAACAGCCCTTCTATCGCGGCCAGAGGATGTTGTGGACTGGCCACGCACAGCCAGCACATATCCCCCATATCGCGAAAGGCGAAACCGCCGCCCACGGGCACCGCCCTTGTGGCACCGATCGCCATATCGGCACGACCGTCCACCAGCGCATCCCACACGCCATTAAACACCTCCGGCTGAACCAGCAGTTCGACGTCGGGGAAATGGCGGTAAAAATCCAGCACCAATTGGCGGCTACGCTGGGGTTTAACGATGATATCTACCGCAATTTTCAACTGGCCCCGCCAGCCGTTAGCCACCTGCTGGCACTGTCGTCGCGTGTCGAGCATTTTTTTGATGACACCACGCGCTTCCTGAATAAACAGCACGCCCGCCGGTGTCAGTTCCACGTCACGATGACGACGCTCAAACAGCGGCACCGCCAGCCATTGCTCCAGCTGCCGCACCGTGTAACTTACCGCCGACGGCACCCGATGCAGTTCCTGCGCCGCAGCGCTGAAACTGCCGGTACGGGCCACCGCATCGACGACATCCAGGGAATATTCAGACCACATAGTTTTGCCTTCAATTTTTTTAACAGCACCTCGCAAATATTACCGTTTCACAAGCAGAGATCCAGCCGGATACACTTGCCGGCGCTAAAAACCTGCGACAATAAAATATTAACGAGAAATACCATGCGAAATTCCTTTGGTTTTATGTTCTACCTTGCCGGCCTGAGCATGCTGGGTTACCTGGCCACCGACATGTACCTGCCCGCCTTTGGCATGATGCAGCAAGACCTGCAGATTTCCGCCGGGGCCATCAGCGCCAGCCTGAGTATCTTCCTGGCCGGGTTTGCCTTTGCACAACTGCTGTGGGGCCCGCTTTCCGATCGCCTAGGCCGTAAACCGGTGTTGCTGATCGGCCTGGCGCTGTTTGCCCTCGGCTGCCTCGGCATGCTGTGGGTACAAAATGCCGTGCAACTTTGGTCGCTGCGCTTTATCCAGGCGATTGGGGTTTGTTCCGCCGCCGTTACCTGGCAGGCGTTGGTGATTGACCGCTATCGCGAAGGCAAGGCTAACCGAGTGTTCGCCACCATTATGCCGCTGGTGGCTCTTTCACCGGCGCTGGCGCCATTGGTGGGTGCCTGGTTGCTGAACCACATGGGCTGGCGCGCCATTTTTGCCGTGTTGCTGGGCATCACCGTGATCCTGTTGCTGCCGACGCTGATGCTGAAAGAAAGCGCCAAAACCGTGCCTTCCACCGACAATAAGAAGAGCGCGCTCAGCTTCATGCAACTGCTGAAATCTCGCATTTTCAGCGGCAACGTCATGATCTTTGCCGCCTGTTCTGCCGGTTTCTTCGCCTGGCTGACCGGTTCGCCGTTTATTCTTGGCGAGATGGGCTACAGCCCGAATGATATCGGCCTTAGCTATGTGCCGCAGACTCTGGCTTTCTTATTGGGAGGCTATGGTTGCCGTACCGCGTTAAACCGCATGAATGGCAACACCTTGTTGCCCTGGCTGCTGGTAGTTTATGGCATCAGTATGGTTGCATTATATCTGGTTGCCACGTTAACTCAGCCCACGCTTACTACGTTGTTAATTCCGTTCTGCGTGATGGCGTTGGTCAACGGAGCCATTTACCCTATCGTGGTAGCCAATGCGTTGACCCCGTTCCCGGAGGGCACCGGTAAAGCTGCCGCCTTGCAAAACACGCTGCAGTTAGGCCTGTGTTTTGTCGCCAGCATGCTGGTTTCGGCCTTTATTGCTCAGCCTCTGTTGGCAACGGTCACGGTGATGGTTTCGACGGTGGTACTGGCCGCGTTGGGCTATTTGATGCAACGGAGAAAGGTGATGGACGATCGGCAGGCGACGCGCCAGGAGCATGCTAACTCCGCGTCATAATTACCAGGATTAATAATCACTTAAAGAATATTTTTGCCGAGTGCGATTTACAGTTGAGTAAGCGCCTCGGCAAGCCTATACTCAAAAACGACCTTTAAAAATAACACTTTTATAATTTCTTTATCACTAGCAACTGTTGTGTACGCGTATGGCGTCACACTTTTTTAAGGATTGTCTTTCCCGCGTTTCTTGCGCAGGAACCTTCTTAAAATTTTCCTCTGTTCATAGTCGGATATCAGACGCCACGGGATTTTTTACCGTAGGTAAACGTATGCACCCGCAGAATAGGTCTAAGCTATTTTTTTGACGGGTCATAAGTCAGAAGAAGGTGATGGAGAAGCTATGAGTTCATCGTGTATAGAAGATGTGAGCATCCAGGACAACCAATGGTACCGTATCGCTCATGAAATGCTCAGCATGGCCGGTATTGAAATAAACGGCTCGCGCCCTTTCGATATTCAGGTTAAAAATCCTAATTTTTTTAAACGCGTGCTGCAGGAAGGTTCTCTCGGCCTGGGCGAAAGTTATATGGACGGCTGGTGGGAATGCGAACGGCTGGATATATTCTTTCATCACGTGGTCCGCGCCGGTCTGGAAAAGAAACTGCCCCGCCATCTCAAAGATACCCTGCGTATTGCCGCCGCGCGATTAACTAATCTGCAATCGAAGAAACGCGCCTGGATTGTCGGCAAAGAACATTACGATCTGGGGAACGATCTCTTTACCCTGATGCTGGATCCTTATATGCAATATTCCTGCGCCTACTGGAAAGAGGCGACCACGCTGGAAGAAGCGCAGGAAGCCAAATTGCAGATGATTTGCGAAAAACTGCAGCTGCAGCCAGGCATGAGTTTGCTGGATATCGGCTGCGGCTGGGGCGGTCTTTCTGCCTATGCGGCTAAAAACTATGGCGTTTCGGTGGTTGGCGTCACCATTTCCGCCGAGCAGCAAAAGCTGGCGCAAGAGCGCTGTGCCGGACTGGACGTAGAGATCCTGCTGCAGGATTACCGAGATTTGCATCTGCAGTTTGACCGCGTTGTTTCCGTCGGCATGTTTGAGCACGTCGGCCCGAAAAATTACCGCACCTACTTCAACGTGGTGGAACGTAATTTAAAACCGGACGGCCTTTTCCTGCTACACACCATTGGCTCGAATCGGACAGATATGAATGTTGACCCGTGGATCAACAAATATATCTTCCCGAATGGCTGCCTGCCGTCGGTTACTCATATTGCCCAGGCCAGCGAAGGGCATTTCGTGATGGAAGATTGGCACAATATTGGCGCTGATTACGATCGCACCCTGATGGCGTGGTACGAAAGATTCAAACAGGCTTGGCCGCAGTTGGCCCAGCGTTATTCGGATCGTTTCGAGCGCATGTTCAGTTATTACCTGAACGCCTGCGCCGGAGCATTTCGTGCCCGTGACATTCAACTTTGGCAGGTCGTCTTCAGCCCGAAAGGCGTAGAAGGCGGTATCCGCGTGACGCGCTAAATACGCACAATAAAAAACCCCGGCCAATTAACCGGGGTTATTCTTATACATGACCTGCAAAAGCATCAGCCGCAATACACGCGGATGATTTTATCCTCGCTGTCGCCCAGGAAATTCAGGCGGCGCAGGTTAAAGTCCATCGTGACCGCTGAGTTATACGGAATCGCACGTACCTGCGACTCAATTCGTACGCCTTCCAGCGAAGACATCGGTTTACCGACATAATTCTGGTATTGCGCCGCACCACAGGTGTCGCTATCGGCATCCACTGTCGGGTTGGCTGCGCCCTGGTCCGGCGAACTGCTACAAGCACTCAGCGCCAGCAGCGCCGCTAACATCAACGTTTTCCCATAAAACTTCACGCGATTGCTCCTCTCTGGTGGGTCGTTTGTCAGATCTTCTGCGCCAGCGCGCTCGCCGCCGCCATTGCCGCTTCGCGGCTTGCCAGCACCCGCTCGACGGTATCTACCACCGCCTGCGTTTGCGGGTCGATCTCAATATTCACCTTATCGCCCAGGCGTTTTTTGCCCAGCGTGGTGCGCTCCAGCGTTTCCGGGATCAGGTGCACGCAAAAACGGTTATTCACCACTTCACCGATGGTCAGGCTAATTCCGTCAATACCGATGAACCCTTTATGCAGGACATATTTCATCAGTTCCGCATCCGGCATACGCAACCACACCTGACGATTATTCTCGGAGGTGTAAATCTTGGCCACTTCCGCCGTGCAGATAATATGGCCGGACATCAGGTGACCGCCAATTTCATCATTAAACTTGGCCGCTCTTTCAATGTTAACCACATCGCCCAACGCCAGATCGCCGAGGTTGGTCAAACGCAGCGTTTCTTTGATCAGATCAAAGCTTACGCGGTTACCCTCTACCGCGGTGACGGTCAGGCAGCAGCCGTTATGCGCCACGGACGCACCGAGCTCCAATCCAGGCAGCAGCTCAGTGGGCATTTCTATGACGTGGGTACGGAAGTTGGATTTTTCATCAATGGCGACCAGCGGCGCGGTGCCTTGTACGATACCGGTGAACATGTGAGCCTCTTCTTTCTGAAAATGTTTACAACGTTTGGAGGCAGTTTGCCCCAGTTGGCGAGGAAATCCAAACCCGGGGCGACAAAAAGTCTGCGCCTGCGCATTTAATAACTATTTCATCACAGCATTTGCTTAACCCCGCCGAGCGGGTACAATCTTTTTGACAAAATTCCGCTATTTTTAATTGTTGTCCTTTCGCGACGACCCTCCCCTCCATCATAAATAAATAGAAAAGGTGTATGCGTGCAGAAGTACTTCATTGAAGCGCGTAGTTTATTGGCCCTCGCAATCCCGGTAATCATCGCGCAAATATCACAAACCGCAATGGGCGTGGTAGATACCATTATGGCCGGCGCCTACAGTGCCACAGATATGGCGGCGGTCGCCGTCGGGACCTCTATTTGGCTGCCGGCCATTTTGTTCGGTCACGGTCTGTTGTTGGCGTTGACGCCGGTCATCGCACAGCTTAACGGCGCGGGCCGACGAGATCGCATCGCTCATCAGGTGCGTCAGGGCTTCTGGTTGGCGGCGGCGGTCTCGCTGCTGGTGATTATCGTGCTGTATAACAGCAAGTTCGTCATCGACTTGATGCACAATATCGACCCGCAACTGGCGGATAAAGCCGTGGGCTATCTGCACGCCATCATGTGGGGCGCGCCTGGCTATCTGTTCTTCCAGGTGCTGCGCGGCCAGTGCGAAGGGTTGTCGAAAACCAAGCCGGGTATGGTGATTGGCTTCCTTGGCCTGCTGGTGAATATCCCGATCAACTACATCTTTATCTACGGTAAGTTCGGCATGCCGGAATTGGGCGGCGTCGGTTGTGGCGTGGCGACCGGCAGCGTTTACTGGTTTATGTTCCTGGCAATGCGCTGGTATGTGAAGCGCGCCCCTTCACAGCGCGATATTTTGCCACACGAAGGCAGCAGCCCGCGGCCCGACTGGCCGGCAATAAAACGCCTGTTCGGCATCGGTCTGCCGGTCGCGCTGGCGCTGTTCTTCGAGGTCACGCTGTTCGCCGTCGTCGCCCTGCTGGTTTCCCCGTTGGGCATCGTTTCGGTGGCCGGGCACCAGATTGCCCTGAACTTCAGCGCGCTGATGTTCGTGTTACCTATGTCGTTGGGCGTCAGCGCGACGATTCGCGTTGGTTATCGGTTGGGCGAAGGCTCGGTCGAAGGGGCGCGGATTGCCGCTTATTCGGCTATCGGCGTCGGTATTCTGATGGCCTGCTGCACCGCGTTGTTCACCGCCACCTTCCGCGAGCCAATTGCCCTGCTGTACAACGACAGCCCGGCGGTAGTGGCCATGGCATCGCAGCTGATGCTGTTGGCAGCCATTTACCAGATCTCCGATTCTATTCAGGTGATTGGCAGCGGCGTTCTGCGTGGCTATAAAGACACCCGCTCGATCTTCTTCATCACCTTTATCGCCTATTGGGTGCTGGGGCTGCCAAGCGGTTATCTGTTGGCATTGACCGACATTGTCGTGCCGGCGATGGGGCCAAGCGGCTTCTGGATTGGGTTTATTATCGGGCTGACCTTCGCCGCTATCATGATGGCCTTGCGTATGCGTTGGCTGCAAAAACAGCCTGCCGCACTGATCCTGCAGCGCTCTACCCGCTAAGTATCACCACCGGTTGGCTACGTCGACCGGTGGCTTCATCGGCATGGATTGCAGAAAAAACCGCCGCACTGCACACAAGCGCAGCAATCGCGTGAAATACCGGATAAAATTACGTTTTTCTCCTTGCCAGCGCGCGGGTTGCTCGTTAATATTCGTCCCCGCTGTCAGCCATGACAGACAGGAAAAGATGCGTCCGTAGCTCAGTTGGTTAGAGCACCACCTTGACATGGTGGGGGTCGGTGGTTCGAGTCCACTCGGACGCACCAAATTCCTAAAGCAGTACAGTGCGTCCGTAGCTCAGTTGGTTAGAGCACCACCTTGACATGGTGGGGGTCGGTGGTTCGAGTCCACTCGGACGCACCAAAATTCTAAAGCAGTGCAGTGCGTTCGTAGCTCAGTTGGTTAGAGCACCACCTTGACATGGTGGGGGTCGGTGGTTCGAGTCCACTCGGACGCACCAAATCATAATATCCGCAGCTTTACCCTATCGGCCCGGCAGTTCCTCTATCTTTAAAAACTTTGCTCCTGCTACCGTAAACCACATCAGGTATTATCAAGACCAATACCCTATCAGGACAGATCCCATGCTGAAATTTACCGCAGAGACTCCGTTTGAAAAACTGGATACCGGTCTTACCCGCAGGCAAGGGGTAATGAGCGACGGCACCAGCGCCACGGAAGTGAAGTTCGACGCAGGGACCTTCGGCCAACTGCAAAAGCGGGCTTACGCTCTGCAGACGCGGGTGGTTTCCGGTGAGTTTGAATTCACCGTCGGTAATGACACTCAGGTGATCGTGGCCGGTGAAACTATCGCCATCCCCGCAAACATCGCCAGCGGCTGCTTCTGCCTGTCAGCCGGCACGCTGCTGGAAATCATCGTATCCGGCTAAAATCGGCCAATGGCACGTTTACACTAAGGTTATTTGCGCAACAAACCGCAGCTGTCAGTTTGCATTTGCGCCACATTTGCTGCTGATTTAGCGGATCCGAGCGTTAGCACCGGTTTTTTATTTTGTTTCCCGCCGCTTAGCCTTTATAATGCGCAACGTCTTTCAGTTGAATGGTTTCAGCCCTTGATCTGCGAAAACGCAATAACAACACATTTTCATCTCATCACGTTGCGCAGCATCCCCGCATCCCGGCGCGGGCTGAATTTTTCCGCCCCATTTCGACTCCGGTCACCTATCCTTAACTATGTTTTGCACCACCAGGCACGACTCAAATCCCTTATCAGTGGCCTGACCGCTGGTTTTATTCGTTTTATTATCCATCACAACTTGTAGAAAACTCCGTCATGAAAAAGACCAAAATTGTTTGTACCATCGGTCCAAAAACCGAATCGGAAGAAATGCTGACCAACCTGCTGAACGCCGGCATGAACGTAATGCGCCTTAACTTCTCCCACGGCGATTATGAAGAGCACGGCAACCGCATCAAGAACATGCGCGCCGTGATGGCGAAAACCGGTCAGAACGCCGGTATCCTGTTGGATACCAAAGGCCCGGAAATCCGCACCATGAAACTGGAAGGCGGCAAAGATGCCTCTCTGGTTGCCGGCCAGACCTTTACTTTCACCACCGATCAGAGCGTTATCGGCAACAGCGAACGCGTTGCGGTCACCTACGCCGGTTTTAGTGCTGACCTGAAAATCGGCAACACCGTGCTGGTAGACGACGGCCTGATCGGCATGGAAGTCACCAACGTGACCGAAAATGAAGTGGTCTGTAAGGTGCTCAACAGCGGCGACCTGGGCGAAAACAAAGGCGTTAACCTGCCGGGCGTTTCCATCCAGCTGCCGGCATTGGCTGAAAAAGACAAGCGCGATCTGATCTTCGGCTGCGAACAGGGTGTGGACTTTGTTGCCGCTTCCTTTATCCGCAAGCGTTCAGACGTGCTGGAAATCCGTGAGCACCTGAAAGCCCACGGCGGCGAGCAAATCCAGATCATCTCCAAAATCGAAAACCAGGAAGGCCTGAACAACTTCGATGAAATCCTCGAAGCTTCTGACGGCATCATGGTAGCTCGTGGCGATCTGGGCGTAGAAATCCCGGTAGAAGAAGTGATCTTCGCTCAGAAGATGATGATCGAAAAATGTAACCGCGCACGTAAAGTGGTGATCACCGCCACCCAGATGCTCGATTCCATGATCAAGAACCCGCGCCCTACCCGTGCAGAAGCCGGCGACGTGGCTAACGCCATTCTGGACGGTACCGACGCGGTGATGCTGTCAGGCGAAAGCGCCAAGGGTAAGTACCCGCTTGAAGCCGTTACCATCATGGCGACCATCTGTGAGCGCACAGATCGCGTGATGCCAAGCCGTATCGACAGCCTGAACGACAACCGCAAGCTGCGCATCACCGAAGCCGTATGCCGTGGCGCCGTTGAAACCGCAGAGAAACTGGATGCGCCACTGATCGTGGTTGCCACCAGCGGCGGCAAATCTGCCAAATCCGTGCGTAAATACTTCCCTAACGCCGTGATCCTGGCGCTGACCACCAACGAAACCACCGCGCATCAGCTGATTCTGACCAAGGGCGTGATCCCACAGATGGTCAAGGAAATTGCCTCTACCGACGACTTCTATCGCATCGGTAAAGAAGCGGCGCTGGCCAGCGGTCTGGCACAAAAAGGCGACGTTGTGGTGATGGTTTCCGGTGCACTGGTTCCAAGCGGCACTACCAATACTGCCTCGGTTCACGTGCTTTAATATAAAACGTGACATAATTATTTTGACAAAAACGCCGCTTAGCGGCGTTTTTTTTAGCACTGGTAAACTGTTTTCTCAAAAACGCAACCGTGGATTGCTCATTATTTAGCTAATTATAAATCGGAGTTGTCCCATGGAATCCAGCTGTTTTCCCTACATTTTTTAACTATTTTTCAAAAGAAGGTGTAAGTTTGAGCGAACGATCAAAATAAAGCACTCCAATCCAAAAAAATTATTCTCTTTCGAAAAAAGTTTGTGTAATACTTGTAACGCTACATGGAGATTAACTCAATCTAGAGGGTGTTATAATGAATCGTACTAAACTGGTACTGGGCGCGGTAATCCTGGCTTCCACTATGCTGGCTGGCTGTTCAAGCAATGCTAAAATCGATCAACTGTCTTCTGACGTTCAGACTCTGAACGCTAAAGTTGACCAGCTGAGCAACGACGTGAACGCAATCCGTTCTGACGTTCAAGCAGCTAAAGACGACGCAGCACGTGCTAACCAGCGCCTGGACAACCAAGCACACGCTTACAAAAAGTAAGTTAGCTTCGGTTATTGAAAACGGCGCACAATGTGCGCCGTTTTTTTTGTCTGCAAATCCCCCAGATTACCCCCTGCCACCAGGCGAAAAAAAAGGGCTCAGCACGCTGAACCCCCTCAGGATCATCCATTACGACCCGTTTTAATTCACCGAACTGATAGGTGCACCCTTGAATGGGCCCTTATTCGCTTCCTGTGAGGCTACAGGCGCCAAACTGACGTCAGAGGGGTTCTGCCCCACGTTAACCAGCACCGGCATGCCAGAGCGGCGTACAACCGCGCTATCGAACACGGCCTTGTCGGTCTGTGCATCACCAACAAAAGCCTTCTCGGCTTTGGACAACGTAATCGGCATGGTCTGCGGATCGTCGCTTTCCACTCTCGACAGCGGTTGATGCACTTCTACGTAACGTTTACCGTCTGGCTCAACGGAGATTTTCACCGGGTCGTTAATGACCTGAACGCGGGTACCGCGCGGTACCATGTTGAACAACGCCTCGATATCCGTTGGACGCAGGCGGATACAGCCGGAGCTGACGCGCATGCCGATACCGAAGTTGGCGTTGGTGCCGTGGATCAGATACTCACCGTGCCCCATAGCCAGGCGCATGGCGAACAGGCCCATAGGGTTATCCGGACCTGCCGGCACCACCCCTGGCAGCTTCACGCCTTTCTCCAGATAGCGCTTGCGGATATTGGCCGTAGGCGTCCATGTCGGATTCGGGATCTTTTGGCTAACGGAGGTCACCTGCAGCGGGGTGTGCATCCCGGTCTGGCCGATGCCAATAGGATAAACGATAACCTTGTTCTCACCTTTCGGATAGTAGTACAGACGCAGTTCAGCCAGGTTGACTACAATCCCCTCGCGCTTGGTGTCCGGCAACAGCATTTGGGTCGGGATGGTCAACACCGAACCCGGCTTCGGTAAGAAGGGATCGGTACCCGGGTTGGCCTCAAGCATGCCCAGCAGACCAATTTTATAGTCGGCAGCAATGGCCTCCAGCGGACGCCCATCGTTCGGTACGGTATAGGTGGTGTTCTCGCCAATCAGACGGCTGTCCGGCGGCGGCAGCGGGTATTCGCTCGCACTGGCGGCTTGCGTGCCAGTCAGTACGGTGGCAAATAGCATGCCCATTAAACTCAACGCACGTTTCATTATCATCCCTATTATGCTTATTACGGTTCGGCCACAAGGCTATCTGGCACTTGGCGACCGGTAAATCAGACAAGACCTGATTAATACTAGCAATGCTGACGTCAAAGGCAATAAGTCCTCTAAAAATCAACATGTTATAACGTAATCGCTTTCTCCATTTGTCAGTATAACGTCAAGGGATAAGCTGCTGATATGTCACTGATTTGCGGGGTGAATGACAGGGCTGGGCGGGTTTTGTAAAGACTCATTGACATAGCAAATACGGGTGCCGTATCAATGAGCCTCGGGAATATCAGAGTTTGGCGGCCTGACTGCGGATAGCGCGGATCATCGCTTCCAGCCCCTGAGAACGCGAAGGCGTCAGGTGCTGACTCAATGCCAGTTCGGCGAAAAACGGCCGCACATCCAGCTCGACAATCTGCTGTGGCGTCATTTGATGATAAAGAATAAACACCACCGCCAGCAGCCCTTTGACGATAGCGGCGTCGCTATCCCCGTGAAACTCGACCTGGCCTTGTTCATCTAGCCGCATCACAATCCACACCTGGCTCTGACAACCGGAAATCAGATTGCTCGCCTGACGTTCGCTATCGTCAAGCGCCAGCAGCTTCGCACCCAGTTCGATGACATACAGGTACTTGTCTTCCCAGTTCAGGCAACGGGAAAAATTACGCGCCAACTTTTCTTTATCCGGCAAGTTCGCCATGAGGTTCCTTTCAATAATTCAGGGGCCGGCATGCCGACCCCATGTCACTGGCCACCGGCGTTCAGCCAATAGCGCCATGCCCGACAGTCTACCCTATCCCAGCAGTTTTTGAATTCGCTGCAGCCCGGCCACCAGCCGGTCAACTTCTTCGCGGGTGTTATACAACGCCAACGAGGCGCGGCACATGCTCGGCACATTATAGAACGCCATCAGCGGCATCGCGCAATGGTGTCCGGTGCGAATGGCGATGCCGTACTGATCGAGGAAGCTGCCGACGTCATAGGCATGGTGTTCGCCCAGATTAAAGGCGATCACTCCAGCGCGATCCGCCGGACCATAGATCTTCAGCGTCGGCACCTGCTGCAGCGCTTCCAGCGCATAATGCATCAGCGAATGCTCATAGTCAGCAATCGCCTCCAGCCCCAGCGCGTTCACATAGTCAATCGCCGCCCCCAGTCCCATCATGCCCGCAGTATTGGGGGAACCGGCTTCAAAACGCCACGGTGGCTCGGCATAGGTGGTGCCGAGGGTCAGGCTCACCTGCTGAATCATCGAGCCGCCCCCTTCCCACGGTGGCATCTGCTGCAACAGCGCCTGACGACCGTAGAGAACACCGATACCGGAAGGCCCATACAGCTTGTGGCCGGAAAACACGTAGAAATCACAATCCAGCGCCTGCACATCAACCCGTTGATGCATGACCGCCTGCGCACCGTCAATCAGCACCTTCAGACCGGCAGCTTTAGCCTGCGCCGTAATTTCCTGCACCGGGTTGACCGTGCCCAGCACGTTGGAAACCTGGGTCAGCGCCAGCAGTTTGGTAGAGGCGTCGATCAATCCAGGCAGCTGTGCCAAATCCAGCGTGCCATCTTGCTGTAGCGGCCAGACGCGCAGGTTCAGCCCACGCTCTTGCGCCAGCATCTGCCAGGGCACGATGTTGGCATGGTGCTCCATCTCGGTGATGATGATGCTGTCACCGGGCTGCAGGAAGTGGCGGCCAAAGCTGTTGGCCACCAGATTGATGCCTTCGGTGGTGCCTTTAACGAATACGATCTCTTCCGCCGAGCCGGCATTGATAAACGCCGCCACCTTTTCACGCACCGCTTCCATTTCCTGAGTCGCCTCGGCGCTCATGGTGTGGATGCCGCGATGCACCGCCGCATAACCGTGACGATAAAAATCCAACTCGCGATCGATTACTGCCTGCGGCTTTTGTGCACTGGCCGCGCTGTCGAGGTAAGCCAGAGGCTGGCCGTTGACCTCACGCGACAGGATCGGGAAATCGCCGCGTACACGTTCGATGGGAAAACTCATGCGGCCTCCCCCGGCTCCGGCAAGCGCCGTGCAATGCGCGCCAACACCGATTCACGGATGGTTTCGTTGCCGATCCCCTCAGTAAGCTCAGCGGCAAAGGCAAAAATAATCATCTGCTGCGCCGCGTGCTTGTCGATGCCCCGCGATTGCAGATAGAACAGCTGCTCTTCATCGATACGCCCGACGGTGGCACCATGGCTGCACTTCACGTCATCGGCATAGATTTCCAGCTGCGGTTTGGTATCGACCTCCGCCACCTTGCCCAACAGCAGATTGTGGTTGGTCATCTGCCCATCGGTTTTAATCGCGTGCTTGGCCACTTTGATCATGCCATTGAACACGGCCTTGGCGCGGTCGCTAACCACCACTTTGTGCAGTTGGCGGCTTTCGCAGTAACCCTTGTTGTGCTCCAGATAAGTTCGGGTATCGCATACTTCTTTGCCGACCGGCAGCACCAGGCTGTTGATCACCAAATTAGATCCTTCGCCGTTCAGCTGCGCGCTGGTGTTGTGGCGCGTCAGGCCCGCGCCTAGCAGGAAGCTGTCACTTTTCACCTGCGCGTCGCGGCCAATCACCAAATCGTTATGGGCAAAGTGGTAACTTGGCTGGCTTTCAAACGCCAGTTTGCAGTGATGCAGCTGGGCATTGTCAGCCACGTTGGCGGTCAGGCGTGCGCCGGTAAAATGCGCGGCATCGTTCAAACTGACGTAATGCTCAATCACTTCGGCCTGTGCGCTGCGCCCAATCTCAAGGTGATGACGATGATGCACGGTATTCACTTCGCCCGCAGCACCGCGTCCGCTGCTGATATGCAACAGGTATAAGGGGCGCGCCACGCTTTTGCCGGCCGCCACGCGGATAATGCTGGTTTCCTGCGCCAGACTTTCGGTCAGGTGCAGAAATATCTCGGGCTGAACCGGCTCAGGCAGTGCCTGCGGCGTGCCGTAGGAGGCCACATCAAACTGGTAATCACCCAGTTCAGTGTCACTCAGCGCCGCACTGTAGCGGCCGTCGATAAACACCAAGCGATAAGCATCGAGGGCCAACGCCAACGCATCGACCTGAGCGGCGCTGATCTGCTCTACAGGCGGTTCCAGGAACTGCTGCTCCAGCAGGCCTTCCAGCGGCGTGTATTTCCAGTTCTCATGCTTGCGGGTCGGCCAGCCCAGGCGCAAAGCCTGCTGCCAGTGCGCCAGCGCATGAGCGGAATGCTCGCCACCGCGCTCTTCGAACAGGCTATAAAGCTGCTGCAGCGCGCGTGAATTATTGTTCGTCGGTAAGCCAGCCATAGCCCTGCTCCTCCAACTGTTTCACCAGGGAGAAATCGCCGGATTTGACGATGCGCCCCTGAGAAAGAACATGGACGTAATCCGGTTTGATGTAATCCAGAATACGCTGGTAGTGCGTGACGATAATGAACGAGCGCTTGCCGTCGCGCAGCGAGTTTACGCCGTTGGCGACGATCTTCAGCGCATCGATATCCAAACCGGAGTCGGTTTCATCCAGAATGCACAGATCCGGCTCCAACGCCGCCATCTGCAGAATATCATTACGCTTTTTCTCCCCACCGGAGAAACCGACGTTGACCGAACGGGTCAACAGATCGGGCGGCATGTTCAGCAGTTCAATCTTCTCTTCGATAAAATCAGCGAAGTCGAAGCGATCGAGCGCCTCCTGCTGGCGGTATTTTCGCACCGCATTCACCGAAGTCTGCAGGAAGAAGTGGTTGCTGACGCCGGGAATTTCCACCGGATACTGGAACGCCAGAAACACGCCTTCACCGGCACGATCTTCCGGATCCAACTCGAGCAGGTCCTTACCTTTAAAGGTCACCTCGCCCGCAGTGACTTCATACTCTTCGCGCCCTGCGAGAGTCGCCGAAAGCGTGCTTTTGCCCGAGCCGTTCGGCCCCATGATGGCATGCACTTCACCGGGTTTGATCTCCAAATCCAGACCCTTGAGGATCTCGTTGCCTTCCGCGCTGACTTTTAAATTCTTGATACTTAACATGCAGTGTCCTTAGGTCGCGCTTTCGCGCTGTAAATCCGGCGGTTAGCCCACGCTGTGTTCCAGGCTGATGGCCAATAACTTCTGCGCCTCGACGGCGAACTCCAGCGGCAGCTCAGAGAACACGTCCTTACAGAATCCGTTGACGATCATCGAAATGGCATTGTCTTCACTGATGCCGCGTTGCAGGCAGTAGAACAGTTGGTCATCGCCAATTTTTGAGGTAGTGGCTTCATGCTCCAGCTGCGCGCTGTTGTTGCGAGCCTCAACATAGGGGAACGTATGGGCGCCACTGTCCGGTCCGATCAGCATCGAGTCGCACTGGGTAAAGTTACGCGCGTTTTCCGCCCCCGGCAGGATCTTCACCAGGCCGCGATAGGTGTTCTCGCTGTGCCCGGCAGAAATACCCTTGGCGATAATGGTCGAACGGGTGTTCTTGCCGATGTGGATCATCTTGGTACCGGTGTCGGCCTGCTGATGGCCGCTGGTCAGCGCCACAGAGAAGAACTCACCGATAGAGTTGTCGCCCTGCAGGATCACGCTCGGGTATTTCCAGGTGATGGCCGAGCCGGTTTCCGACTGGGTCCAGGACATTTTCGACCCGGCGCCTTCGCACAGTGCGCGCTTGGTCACAAAGTTCAGGATCCCGCCCTTGCTGTCACCGCCGGAGAACCAGTTCTGTACGGTCGAGTATTTCACTTCGGCGTCTTTGTGCAGGATCACTTCTACCACCGCCGCATGCAGCTGATAGCTGTCGCGAACCGGGGCCGAGCAGCCTTCGATGTAGCTGACATAGCTGCCTTCGTCGGCGATCAGGATGGTGCGTTCGAACTGACCGGTTTTGGCGGCGTTAATACGGAAATAGGTCGACAGCTCCATGGGGCAGCGCACGCCCTTCGGCACATAGACAAAGGTCCCGTCGGAGGCGACCGCGGCGTTCAGCGCGGCGAAAAAGTTGTCGTTTGAGGGCACGACGCGGCCAAGGTATTTGCGCACCAGATCCGGGTATTCGTGGATCGCTTCACCGAACGAACAGAAAATCACTCCGCTCTCGGCCAACTTCTCGCGATAGGTGGTGGAGACCGAGACGGAGTCAAAGATCGCGTCCACCGCCACTTCACTGCCTTCACGCACCGGCACGCCGAGCTGGTTAAACGCCAGTTCAACCTCGCTGGTCAGGTAATTGTTGTCCGTGATCGCCCCGGGTTGCTGTTCTGCGCCGGGCTGCGAACCGCAGGCATCATCACAGCTGCCGCAGGAGGGCGCCGAATAATAGCTGTAGTCCTGGTAATTCAGCCGGTCGTAGTTGGCTTTCAACCAGTGCGGCTCTTCCATTTGCAGCCAGGCGCGATAAGCCTCCAGGCGGAACTCCAGCATCCACTCAGGTTCGTTACGCTTGGCCGAGATGGCGCGCACCACGTCTTCGTTGATGCCTTTCGCTAACTCGTCGGTGGCCAGTTGGGTAAAAAAGCCTTCTTTATAGCGACCTTCGCTGACCCAAGCCTGCACTTCATTAGGCATTTCTACATTGCTTCGTGTCATGTTGATTGCATCGCTCAAACGCCAAAACTCTCGCCGCACCCGCAGGCATGCTGAGCTTTAGGGTTATTAAATTTGAATATCTGATTCAGCCCTTCACGGACAAAATCCACCGTGGTGCCATCGATAAACGGCATGGCTTTTAACGGCACATACAGTTTGGCGCCATCGCGCTCAAACAGCAGGTCGTCGTCAGCGGGTTCACGGGTGAGATCCAGCACATAGGCAAACCCGGCGCAGCCTGACTGCTTCACCCCGAGCTGCAGCCCCTTCACCTGCGGATCCTGCTGCATTAATTTAGTAATTTGTTGTACGGCATTATCACTGAGCAAAATGCCTTGCCAGACATTTTCGTCCAGAGAAAAGGTGCCGACATTTTCCGTTTGCATATGGCCTACCTCACACTCGTGTTTTTCCACAGCCAATCTGGGTTGCTACTATGTTAGTGATAACAATTATCACTTCAACCGTTTGTTTTGCGGGGGTATCCGCCAAAAACCCGGATTTACGTTTCGGTATGCGGCAAGCGCGCGGGACAGTCAGCGAGACAATCGCTGCAGGTCGGCAAGGGGATCAATTTATCCCTATGAATTTACAGCACATCCTGTACTACCTTCGCGCTTGCCTATTGGCTCGAACGCTTTACAGATCCGGATTTTTATTTCGCTTTAAACATTCATAGAAAATACCTATTTCTGAATTTTGTCTGTCTTAAAAATGCGTTTATCGACAATTAGGGACTTTTCTCCCCGTTTCGCGCTTCAGTGCAGGCAGACAATTCGCAGGCTCTATGACTAAAGTTTAGTCGTTACTGACCATATTGGGTCGCCGCCCGCTCAATGCATCCCCCTGTCGCGATAAAAATTTCAACAGAATGATTGATCGTAAACGCGCCAGTAAATATGATAATGATTATCATTCAATTACAAATTGAGCGCGGGCAAATGAATATCTCGATGAATGCGTGGCTGCTGGGCAAAATTGATGACTATAAGTTCAGCGTGCGTGACGCCACGGTAGATTTCTATATGGCGGAGGCGTCGCTCAGGCGGCCGGAATGCAATATCAACCACCTGAAGCGCTACAACAACGTCAGCCTCAACATGGCCAATCTGTGCCTGGAAAACGGCGATGATGAAAGCTATCTGCACGCGTTGAGCAAACTGCATAACCGGCTGATCGTGGAGATTAACAACCCGCAGCGCTGCCAGCTGTTTCGGGTTCAGAGCTACCATTTTGCCCGCCATACTCTGACCCTGATCTGCCAGAAATACGCGATGGAAGGAACCTGGGAGAAGGCCAACGCCTTCCAGAAGGACTTCGTCAAGCGGGTGCCATTTCAGCTGTAACCCCGCCGACTGACAAGAAACCCGCAGGTCGGAATGCCTGCGGGGAAGGAAACTTAATCGATCACTGCGGTGGTTAAACGCGAAGTGCAGCAAAGGCGATCGCGTGAATCGAAAATCTCGATCTGCCAGACCTGGTGCCGACGGCCAACGTGCAGCGCACGACAAACCCCGCGCACCTGCCCTTCAAACACCGCCCGCAGGTGGTTGGCATTGATTTCCAGCCCTACCACTTTCTGATCGCCTTCGCTGCACAGATAACCGGCCATCGATCCCATCGACTCCGCCAGCACCACCGAGGCGCCACCGTGCAACAGGCCAAACGGCTGCCGCGTACGCTGATCTACCGGCATGGTCGCCTCAAGGTAATCCTCTTCCATTCGGGTAAAGTGGATCCCCACATGGCTGACCATACATCCTTCGCCGGCCTGGTTTAATTGTTCCAGCGTCGTTTCTCGTTTCCACAGTTTCACTCAATCATCTCCAGAAGTGCCTGTAATGGGTGCCGTACACCGTTACCCTCAATGCGTTTGACCTGGCTGCGACAGGAATAACCGGTCGCCAGACAACGTTGCCGAGGCAGACGCTGCAATGCCTGGTGCCATGATAGCTCATAAATGCCGAGCGAATTCTGCAGGTTCTTCACTTCGTGCCCGTAAGTGCCCGCCATACCACAGCAGCCCACGCTGACATTTTCCAGCCTGGCGCCGAAACGAGCAAAGATCGACGTCCAATGCTGGCCGCTGGCCGGCAAGGCGGTGGTTTCAGTACAGTGACCAAACAGATACCAGGCCTCACCGGTGGCAGGCTGTTCAGCACGCTCGGCCAGCAGTTGCTGCAACCATTCGTGCACCAGCTGCACCTGGAAATCCCCGCGGGTTTCCCCCAGGATCTCGTTATATTCATCGCGATAACACAGCACCAGCGCCGGATCGACCCCCACCAGCGGCATACCGAGTTTTGCCACCCGATTGAGGAAATCGGCGGTTTTGCGCGCGGTACGGGCAAAACGCGCCAGGAAACCTTTAATGTGCTGCGCCTTGCCATTCGGTGAGAACGGCAGCAGCACCGGCCGATAGCCGAGCTTTTCCACCAGCCGCACAAAGTCTGCCACCACTTTGGCATCGTAATAGCTGGTGAAGGGATCCTGCACGATCAAAACGTGCTGCTCGCGTTGTTCAGCATTTAGCGCTTCAAGCTGCTCCAGCGTCATGGTCATGGCGCCATGGCCGGAAAGTTGCTGACGCAGCGTCGGGCTGGAGAGCATCGGTAAATCAACCATGCCGACAGTATTGCGGCTGAGCTCACGCACCCAGGGCTGACGGAAGAAGAAGTTGAACACCTTGGGCGCTTTCGCCATCAGCGGCGTATAGCTTTCTACCCCGGCGACCATATAGTCACGCGCCGGCCGCAGATAACGGGTGTGGTAAAGCTGCAGGAAACGCGAACGGAAGCCCGGCACGTCAATCTTGATCGGGCATTGGGTGGAACAGGCTTTGCAGGCCAGACAGCCGGACATCGCCTCTTTCACCTCGTGCGAGAAATCATATTCGCCTTTGCCGGCGTACCAGCTGTTACGGGTTTTCTCGATCAGCGCTCGGAAACTGAGCCGCTGCTGCGGCAGCTGTTTTTCCAACGCCACGGGATCGACACCCTGCTCGGACAACAGACGCAGCCATTCACGCACCAGCGCGGCCCGGCCTTTTGG
This sequence comes from Serratia sp. OS31, assembly GCF_014164835.1. Lineage (NCBI taxonomy): Bacteria > Pseudomonadati > Pseudomonadota > Gammaproteobacteria > Enterobacterales > Yersiniaceae > Serratia > Serratia sp. OS31. The sequence goes on from NZ_JACJFQ010000007.1 coordinate 170,975, forward strand.
CGAATGAATACGGTTGCCGGTGATTTTCATCGACGGGCACATCGGACTACGCACGTCAAAATTGAAGCACAGGCCGTTGCCGTTACACTCCATCGCCCCCCGGAACGAAGTACGTACTTCGACAGGAATGCGGCGATCGAGGGTACCGCGCTTGACGGCGTCCACTTTCATCATTGGCGCATCGACGCCCAGCGGCGAACAAATTTTGCCGGGGTTGAGGCGGTTGTTCGGATCGAATGCGGCTTTGATGCGACGCAGTTCCAGATACAGCTGCTCGCCGAAAAACTCCGGGCTGTATTCGGCGCGGAAGCCTTTGCCATGTTCGCCCCACAGCAAGCCGCCGTATTTGGCGGTCAGTGCCACCACCCGATCGGAGAGCTGCTTCATCAGCACTTCCTGCTGGGGATCGCACATGTCGAGCGCGGGGCGTACATGCAGCACGCCGGCATCGACGTGACCGAACATGCCGTAGCTGAGGTTGTGGCTGTCCAGCAACTGACGGAATTCGACGATGTAATCGGCCAGATGCTGAGGCGGCACGCAGGTGTCTTCGGCAAAGGGGATCGGTTTGGCCCGCCCCTTGGCGTTACCCAATAATCCGACCGCCTTTTTGCGCATGTTATAAATGCGCTCGATGCCCACCAGATCGCCACAGATCTGATAGCCAATCACGCCGCCCTGCTTTCCGGAGATCAGTTCGTCCAACCGCAGACACAGGCTTTCCATCTGCTGATCGATCAGGGCCTTGTCGTCACCGGCAAATTCGACGATGTTCAGGCCCAGCATCTCTTTATCCGGCACGTTGGTGATCAGTTCGCTCACCGAATGCCAGACGATGTCCTCACGCGCCAGGTTCAACACCTTGGAATCGATGGTTTCTACCGACAGCGCCTTGGCTTCCACCATAAAGGGCGCATTGCGCAGCGCGGAATCAAAGGAGTCGTATTTGACGTTCACCAGGCGACGAACCTTCGGCAGCGGCGTAATGTCCAACCGCGCTTCGGTAATAAAGGCCAGCGTCCCTTCGGCGCCGGTCAGAATACGCGTCAAATCGAAGGTTTGCAGATCGTCGCTAAACACGTGCCGCAGATCGTAGCCGGTCAGGAAGCGGTTTAGCTTGGGGAATTTTTCCAGGATCAGGGCGCGTTGGTCACGGCAACTGTTGAGTACCGTCCGGTAAATATGCCCCTCGAGGGTTTCCTCGCAGGCAATCGTTTCCGCCAGCGGCGTCGGCATGGCGCGGGTGTCGATCATGTCGCCGCCCAGCAAAACCGCCCGCAGGCCCAGTACGTGATCGGAGGTTTTGCCATACACCAGCGACCCCTGGCCTGAGGCGTCGGTATTGATCATGCCGCCAAGCGTGGCGCGGTTACTGGTGGAAAGCTCCGGCGAGAAGAAATAACCGAAGGGCCGCAGGTACTGGTTAAGCTGGTCTTTGATCACCCCAGCCTCCACCTTGACCCACCCCTGCTCGACGTTGATGTCCAGAATACGGTTCATGTGGCGCGACATGTCCACCACGATGCCGCTGTTAAGCGACTGCCCGTTGGTGCCGGTCCCACCGCCACGAGGGCTGAAGGTCAGCGCGCTGAAACGTTCTTCTGCCGCCAGGCGCGCAATCAGCGCCACGTCTGCGGTGGAGCGGGGAAACACTACCGCGTCGGGCAACAACTGATAGATACTGTTGTCGGTCGCCATCGTCAGCCGGTCGGCGTAGCTGGTGGCGATATCGCCATTGAATCCGTTTTGCTTTAAGGCTTCCAAAAAGTCGAGCACCCGTTGAACGAGTCCGGGTGCCTGAGAAATCTGTGGGATCATTCGCTTTTTGACCCTGTCTGTCTATTTTTTATGCGCTTATGCACGCTGAATCAGGCCTTTATTCAGACCCACCCTACTTTTTATTAGGCATAAAAACTAACATACTCGTTTAGTGAAGGCATGCACATTATTAGGTCGTCAGGCGACGCGCGATAAAAGGTGCGTCGCATTATGAAAAGTGACGAAAATGCACCATGCTTAAGCTAAACAAAGGAATTAACTTACCAGGATGAGAACCCATTCATGACACTCCCGCAGTCCCGATACGATTTGCCACGGATTATTTTTGGCGTGCTGTTTATCGCCATTATGATCGTCGCCTGTTTTTGGGTCATTCAACCCTTTATTCTCGGCTTTGCCTGGGCCGGCATGGTGGTCATCGCCACCTGGCCGCTGCTGATCAAGCTACAAAAAATACTCTGGGGTCGGCGCTCGCTGGCCGTGCTGGTCATGACGTTGCTGTTGATCCTGCTGTTCATCCTGCCAATTTCTCTGTTGGTCAGCAGCGTGGTAGACAACAGCGCCCCCGTGGTTGCCTGGGCCAGCACCCCCGGCAAGCTGCATATTCCCGATCTGGCCTGGCTGCAATCAATCCCGATGATCGGCGATAAAATTTATAACAGTTACCATACGTTGGTGAGCGCCGGCGGCACCGCCCTGGTGGCGAAAGTACAACCCTACTTCGGCCAAACCGCCACCTGGTTTGTCGCGCAGGCGGCACATATTGGCCGTCTGCTGCTGCATTGCACGCTGATGCTGTTGTTTAGCGTATTGCTCTATGCTCGTGGAGAGCAGGTTGCCCTGGGCATTCGTCACTTTGCGACCCGCCTTGGCGCCGAACGCGGTGATGCCGCAGTGGTGCTGGGCGGTCAGGCGATCCGCGCGGTGGCACTGGGCGTCGTGGTAACGGCGTTGGTGCAATCGGTATTGGGCGGCATTGGCCTGGCGGTGACCGGCATTCCTGCCGCCACCCTGCTGACGGTGCTGATCTTTATCTGCTGCGTCGCACAACTGGGGCCGCTGCTGGTGCTGGTGCCGGCCATTATCTGGCTGTACTGGAGCGGTGACACCACCTGGGGTACCGTGCTGCTGGTCTGGAGCTGCGTAGTGGCTACGCTGGATAACGTGCTAAGGCCGGTATTGATCCGTATGGGCGCCGATCTGCCGATGTTGCTGATCCTGTCCGGCGTTATTGGCGGCCTGTTGGCTTTCGGCATGATTGGCCTGTTTATCGGCCCGGTGGTGCTGGCAGTGTCTTATCGTTTGCTCACCGCCTGGATGGACGAAGCGCCGGAACCGACGGCCGATCTGAAAGAGGTCGCCAAAGACCTGGAACAGCACTAACCCCTGTTTCTGCCCGGAATACCGGGCAGAATCCCCTCTTAATCCATTCTTCTGTACTGGGCCCGATCCTGCTGAAATAAAGTCACCGGGCAGCTGGATATTAATTAAACATACCGAATAAATGCATCTTTTTAGCCCGATGATAAAACTCATTCGGATTAACAATAAATGGGATGCGAGATATTGATTAGGATGATTCTTAATGACTAATGGGGTTTAAATATCTAGTATTATTGCCATCTATTGCTTCAAATACCTGATTTAAAGCAAGATTTCCAAACAATGTAATGCCATACATGTGAATTGCTGTGTGTAGTCTTTGCCCGTCTCCTATGATGGGCTTTTTTTTATTCTTTTTTTGGCTAATGTTATTCCTGTCGCCTTTTCAATTTACATTCAGAAATAATAAAGCCGTAACCTGAGCTACGGCTTTAGAGTTAATGCGGAATCTTATGCCGAAGAATTACTTTTTCTTCGACAGATTAACCCAGGTTTGCACCACGGTGTCCGGGTTGAGCGACAGGCTGTCAATGCCCTGCTCCATCAACCACTCGGCGAAGTCCTCATGATCGGAAGGCCCCTGCCCGCAAATCCCGACGTATTTGCCATGACGCTTGGCCGCCTGAATCGCCATCGACAGCAGTGCCTTGACCGCCTCGTTGCGCTCGTCAAACAGTTCAGACACCACGCCAGAATCGCGATCCAGGCCCAGCGTCAGCTGAGTCATGTCGTTGGAGCCGATGGAGAAGCCGTCGAAGTGCTCCAGGAACTGATCGGCCAACAGGGCATTGGACGGGATTTCGCACATCATGATCACTTTCAGGCCGTTTTCACCGCGTTTGAGCCCCTGGCGCGCCAATTCGGCGACTACCGCTTCCGCCTGCGCTACGGTGCGAACGAAAGGCACCATGATTTCGACGTTGGTCAGGCCCATTTCATTACGCACGCGTTTTACCGCGTCGCATTCCATCGCGAAACAATCGCGGAAGCTGTCGGCCACATAACGGCCGGCGCCACGGAAGCCCAGCATCGGGTTCTCTTCATGCGGCTCGTATTTCTCACCGCCCACCAGATTGGCATATTCGTTGGACTTGAAGTCAGACAGGCGCACAATCACCCGCTTCGGCCAGAATGCCGCGCCCAGCGTGGCGATCCCTTCCGTCAGGCGGCCCACATAGAACTCGACCGGATGGTCATAGCCCTGCATCAGCGCCTTGATCTCCTGCTGCAGCTCCGGAGTCTGCTGGTCGAACTCCAGCAACGCCCTCGGGTGCACGCCAATCATGCGGTTGATGATAAATTCCAGCCGGGCCAGGCCCACGCCTTCGTTTGGCAAGCGCGCGAAATCAAAAGCACGGTCGGGGTTGCCGACGTTCATCATGATTTTCAATGGCAGTTCAGGCAGCTCGGTCACTTCGGAACTCTGCACGCTAAAGTCGAGCATATCGCTGTACACAAAGCCGGTATCGCCCTCTGCGCAGGAAACGGTCACCTTCTGGCCGGCTTTCAGCAGGTCGGTGGCGTTACCACAGCCCACCACGGCAGGAATGCCGAGCTCGCGCGCGATGATCGCCGCGTGGCAGGTACGGCCGCCGCGGTTGGTGACGATCGCCGCCGCTTTTTTCATGATCGGTTCCCAGTCCGGGTCGGTCATGTCCGTCACCAGCACGTCGCCTGGCTCAATAAGATCCATTTCGCTGATGTTGTGGATGACTTTTACCGGACCTGCACCAATGCGGTGGCCGATTGCGCGTCCTTCCACCAGCACCGGGCTGTTGCCGTTAAGCTGGTAACGCTCCATCGTCTGTTCGTTGGAACGCACGGTTTCCGGACGGGCCTGCACAATCAGCAGTTTGCCGGTATGACCGTCTTTGGCCCACTCGATATCCATCGGGCGGCCGTAGTGTTTTTCGATCAGCAGTGCTTGATGCGCCAGGCCCTGTACTTCTTCGTCGGTCAGAGAGAAACGATTGCGTTGCTGCTCTGGCACGTCTTCAATTTGTACCTGTTTGCCGTGATCCTGCGAAGGTGCGTAGACCATACGGATTTTCTTCGAACCGAGATTACGACGCACGATAGCCGGCTTGCCTTTCAGCAGCGTCGGTTTATGCACGTAGAACTCGTCAGGGTTTACCGCGCCCTGCACCACCATTTCACCCAGGCCGAAGGCGGAGGTGATAAACACCACCTGATCAAAACCGGATTCAGTATCGATGGTGAACATCACGCCGGAAGACGCCAGGTCAGAGCGCACCATCCGCTGCACGCCGGCCGACAAGGCCACGCCGCGGTGATCGTACCCCTGATGCACGCGGTAAGAGATGGCTCGGTCGTTAAACAGTGAGGCATACACGTGCTTGATCGCCACCATCACGGCGTCGATGCCCTGCACGTTGAGGAAGGTTTCCTGCTGGCCGGCAAAGGAGGCGTCCGGCATGTCTTCTGCGGTAGCGGAGGAGCGTACGGCAAAAGAGGCTTCCGGCTCACCCTCGGCCAGCTGCTGGTAAGCCAGGTTTATTTCGCGTTCAAATTCTGCGTGGAACGGCGTGTCGATAACCCATTGACGGATTTGCGCGCCGGCCTTGGTCAGTTGGGCAATGTCGTCAACGTCAGTTTGATCCAGTAACTGATAGATGCGCTGGTTAACACCGCTTTGCTCGAGGAAATCGTTAAACGCCTGCGCGGTGGTGGCAAAACCGTTTGGCACGGCGACGCCCAAATCGGAAAGATTGGTGATCATTTCACCGAGGGAGGCATTTTTGCCGCCGACACGGTCAACGTCGTGCATGCCGAGCTGGTTGTACCAAAGCACATTACGCAAGTCTGGGCCATTGTTGGACATCGAGACAATCCTTATTGCTATCAGTAGGGTATAGACGGATTTAATTCGCTTGCTTTCTCAGCGCCGCTAAAACGGTGCCGAATCAGACTAGCACAATGATCCATAGGAAATGGAAAGGTGAATCGATCAACCCGGCGAAGAAAATGGATTTTAGGAAAACTTCCTGAAATGAAAAATGAGGATGGAATCGTTCCCTGTCGCACTAATAGCTTAAAACTCAACAAATTAAATAATTTTTAAACTTGAGTTTTAAAAACCCTGTTTTTCATCATGACTTTGGTGAAAATAACATCGCCCTGGCGAACAATTCCTCAAGAAAAAGAAACCTCCATTTTTCATAAAATTTAAAATAGCGTTTCAATCAATAACGCTTCGACGAAAGCTTATTCCCTTATCGTCAAAATTAATCGACGACTCTGCCCTCACTATCACATTTTTTTTGCCCGCCCCTTTACCGCTCGATCATCTCAAGCCCATGATAAGAGCAAGCAGGCGCGATAACTGCATCACCGTTTCAGGTAAGGAGCCTCGGGTGGAAAGAAGCGTTTTTTATATTTCGGATGGCACGGCGATCACCGCCGAGGTTTTGGGCCACGCCGTGCTGTCACAATTTCCGGTGAAGGCCACAACCTTTACGTTGCCCTTTGTCGAAACCGAGGCGCGAGCAAGGGGAGTCTGTCAGCAGATTAACGATATCTATCAAGAGACCGGCGTGCGGCCACTGGTGTTTTACTCGATCATTTCGCCGGAAGTACGCAAAGTCATCACCCAGAGCGAAGGGTTCTGTCAGGATATTGTCCAGGCACTGGTCGGTCCGCTGCAGGGCGAACTGGAGGTGGAGCCCACCCCGGTCCCGAATCGTACACACGGCCTGACGGCCAGCAACCTCGGTAAATACGACGCCCGTATCGCGGCTATTGATTACACGTTAGCCCACGATGACGGCATTTCGCTACGCAATCTCGACCAGGCTCAGGTGATTTTGCTTGGGGTTTCACGCTGTGGCAAAACCCCCACCAGCCTGTACCTGGCAATGCAATTCGGCATCCGCGCCGCCAACTACCCTTTTACCGCCGATGATATGGACAATTTACACCTTCCCGCCGCGCTGAAGCCGTTTCAGCACAAACTTTTCGGCCTGACGATCGACCCGGAGCGTTTGGCCGCCATCCGTGAAGAACGGCGCGAAAACAGCCGTTATGCTTCTATTCGCCAGTGTCGGATGGAGCTTGCCGAGGTGGAAGCGCTGTTCCGTAAGAACCAGATCCGTTATCTCAATACCACCAATTATTCGGTAGAAGAGATCTCGACCAAAATTCTGGACATTCTGGGCATGAGCCGCCGGATGTTCTAGCTTTCACGCGGTGGGCCGGTACCCTGCCGCGTGTTGATTATTTCTCCGCTGGCGACGTTTTTTGTGCTTTTTTTAGCGATTCTGATCAACAGAACACAGTTTCTCCGGTTGAATTCATCGGTTTTTACGTTATTGTGATCGCCATCACTTCCCGGCACTCCTGCCGCAGCGAAGAAAAGTCTTTAGAGAAAATCATGCACAAAACAGATGAACTGCGGACCGCGCGCATCGACAGCCTTGTCACGCCGCAAGAACTGGCGGAGAAGTTGCCGATCTCGGCGGAAATCGCAGATAACGTGACGGCCTCCCGGCAACGCATTGAAAAAATCCTGACCGGTGAAGATCGCCGCCTGCTGGTGGTTATCGGCCCATGCTCGATACACGATCTAGACGCCGCCGTAGACTATGCTGGCCGCCTGAACGCGCTACGCATTCGTTACCAGGATCGCCTGGAAATCGTGATGCGCACCTATTTTGAAAAACCGCGTACCGTGGTGGGCTGGAAAGGCCTGATCTCCGATCCGGCGCTGGATGGCAGCTTCCAGGTAAATCGTGGCATCGAAATGGCGCGTCGGCTGCTGCTGGAAGTGAACCAGCTTGGCCTGCCTACCGCTACCGAATTCCTCGATATGGTGGTCGGTCAATACATCGCCGACCTGATCAGTTGGGGCGCGATTGGCGCACGGACCACCGAAAGCCAGATCCACCGTGAGATGGCTTCGGCGCTCTCCTGCCCGGTGGGTTTCAAAAACGGTACCGACGGCAATACCCGCATCGCCATTGACGCTATCCGTGCGGCGCGCGCCGGGCATATGTTCCTGTCCCCGGACAAACACGGCCAGATGACTATCTATCAAACCAGCGGCAATCCTTACGGTCATATCATCATGCGCGGTGGCAAAACGCCGAACTATCATGCTACCGATATCGTTGCCGCCTGCGACAGCCTGCGTGAATTCGACCTGCCGGAACACCTGGTGATCGACTTCAGCCACGGCAACTGCCAGAAACTGCATCGCCGCCAGTTGGAAGTGGCAGAAAATGTTTGCCAGCAAATCCGTGCCGGTTCCGCTGCCGTAACCGGCGTGATGGCGGAAAGCTTCCTGGTGGAAGGCACCCAGAAAATTGTGGCCGGTCAGCCGCTCACCTACGGTCAGTCAATTACCGATCCTTGCCTGAGCTGGGCCGACAGCGAACAGCTGCTGGCCATGCTGGCGGATGCGGTAGATACCCGCTTCTGATGCCAAAGCCGGGGCGCCCGTCCCGGCTTTTTCTCCTGTCACCCGCTCATCTATACTGTTAGCAATGCTCGCATTCCCCTGAAAAGGATTTGGAACCTCGATATGATCCACTCACTGTTATCCATCCCCTGCGTCACCCTGCAAGGGGAACACAAAACGCTGGGGGACTTCCCCGCCCGAGCCTATCTGGTGGTTAACACCGCCAGCAAATGCGGTTTTACGCCGCAGTACCGCGGGCTGGAAAACCTGTGGCAGTATTACCGCGAACGAGGGCTGATGGTGCTGGGCTTTCCCTGCAATCAGTTCGGTTCACAAGAGCCCGGCAATCCCCTGGAGATCGCCAACTTCTGCACCCTGAACTACGGCGTCAGTTTCCCGCTGTTCAGTAAGGTTGACGTCAATGGCCCGGGTGCACATCCGCTGTTCAACGAATTGAAACGCCTCGCTCCGGGCGTACTGGGCAGCCAGCGAATCAAATGGAACTTCACCAAATTCCTGTTGACCGCCGACGGCCAGAGGGTGAAACGCTTCGCGCCGATCACCAAACCCGAGCGCCTGTTTGACCGTATCGAAACCCTGCTGAAATAACCTTGTTTTAGACGGGCTGAGCCCCTTCAGCCCCTGTCACCTCCCCTTCCTGCAAAAAGGTTCCATCGGTAAGAAAATTTTCCTTGATGTAACCTTTCGTTCACATGATAATGATTCTCACTTTGATATTAATTACTATTTAACGGTCTGTTTTATAAACACATGACGATGGATAATCACAATCACAATGTCCCCGCCAAAGCCGCTAGCCCCGCGGCGAGTGGCCTGACCTCGCCTCCTTGCTACGACAGCGCGCAGCTACTTGATGCAGACGGCGTGGCGATCATCATCCATCAGGGCCAGCGTTATCAGCTGCGGCAGACCAAAGCCGGGAAATTGATCCTGACCAAATAACACCCATCCCTCAACGCCAGCCACCCCGATCGATGTTGATCCAGGCAGCCAGCAAATCTATTGATATGTTAAAAACATACGGAGAGTTGCGACATGCCTCTGATCCCTTACACCCGGCTGCGTTTATCCGCATTGAGTCTGGCGATTGCCTGCGCTCTGCCGACGGTGACTTTTGCACAAACCAACCACACGGCTTCTTCTTCCAGCGATGTGTCGGCTAAAACGGACAAAGCCAGCGACGAAACCCTGACTGTCGCTGCCACCGGTAACGCACGCAGCAGCTTTGAAGCGCCAATGATGGTCACCGTGATCGAAGGCAATAGCCCTGAAAGCCAGACCGCCACCAGCGCCGCCGACATGCTGCGCCGCGTGCCGGGTATTACCGTTAATGGCACCGGCCGCAGCAACGGTCAGGACGTCTCCATGCGCGGCTACGGTAAAAACGGCGTACTGACGCTGGTAGACGGTATCCGTCAGGGCACCGATACCGGCCACATCGGCGGTACCTTCCTGGATCCGGCACTGGTAAAACGCATTGAAGTGGTACGCGGCCCTTCGGCCCTGCTGTACGGCAGCGGCGCACTGGGCGGCGTCATTGCTTATGAAACCGTGGATGCCGCCGATCTGCTGCTGCCAGGCCATGACACCGGGTTCCGGGTTTACGGCACCGCCGGCAGCGGCGATCACAGCCTGGGTATGGGTGCCAGCGCCTACGGCAAGGCCGACAACCTCGACGGCCTGCTGTCATTCGGCACCCGCGACGTTGGCGATTTGCGCCAGGGCAACGGTTTTGACGCGCCCAACGACGAGACCATCAGCAATGTGCTGGCCAAAGGCACCTGGAAGATTGACGATGCCCAATCGTTGAGCGGCGATTTGCGCTATTACAATAACAGCGCCCGCGAACCCAAAAACCCGCAGGATCCGGACTACTCCAGCAGCAATCCGATGACCAACCGCTCTACCATTCAGCGCGATGCGGCATTGAGCTATAAAGTAAAACCGCTGGATCAGGCGTGGCTGGACGCCGACGTCAAGGTGTACACCTCCGAGGTCAAAATCAACGCCCACAACGCGGCGTCAACGGATGAATTCCGCAAACAAACCACCAACGGGGCCAAGCTGGAGAACCGTACCCGCCTGTTTGCCGACAGCTTTGCTTCGCACCTGCTGACCTACGGCTCGGAAAGCTACCAGCAAAAACAACATCCTGGCGGCGCTACCACCAGCTTCCCACAGGCGAAAATCAACTTCGCTTCCGGCTGGATGCAGGACGAAATCACGCTGCGTGATATTCCTGTCACCCTGCTGGCCGGCACCCGCTACGATAACTATAAGGGCAGCAGCCAGGGCCACGACGACGTCGATGCCGACAAGTGGTCATCCCGTGGCGCACTGACTTATTCGCCAACCGACTGGCTGATGCTGTTCGGCTCCTATTCACAGGCCTTCCGCGCCCCTACCATGGGCGAAATGTACAATGATTCGCGCCACTTCCCCGGCAACTATTGGGTGCCAAACCCTAATCTGAGACCGGAAACCACCAGCACCGCCGAGTACGGTTTCGGTCTGCGTTTTGACGATCTGTTGATGGCCGGCGATAACCTGCAGTTTAAAGCCAGTTACTTCGATACCGACGCCAAGGACTACATCAGCCTGTATGTCACCCGTACCCAGACGACCTCGCAAAATATCTCACGCGCTAAAATTTGGGGCTGGGATACGTCCCTGAGCTACCAAACGCAGTGGTTTAATTGGGATCTGGCTTACAACCGCACGCGCGGCAAGGATAAGTCGCGCAGCGGGGAACTGAACGGCAACAGCGGAGAGTGGCTGAGCGACATCAACCCGGATACCGTCACCAGTTCATTAGACGTTCCGTTGGGTGAAACCGGCCTGTCTACCGGCTGGGTTGCGACCTTTGCCGAACGATCCACTCACGTGGCCACCGGCACGCCGGAGCAAGGCGGCTACGGCGTCAACGATTTCTACCTGAGCTATAAAGGCCGCGATCGTCTGCAGGGCGTCACCACCACCGTGGTGCTGGGCAACGCCTTCGACAAAGAATACTACTCGCCGCAGGGCATTCCGCAGGATGGCCGCAACGCCAAACTGCTGGTCAGCTACCAGTGGTAACGTTTTAAGTCCGGCGGGCAACCCGAATGCCCGCCGATTGAACCTCACACAGGAGAACTATCTATGAGCAATACCCTCTATGAACGCTACCAGCAGGCCAAAATTGATAACCCAGGCAAATATGCGCGCGATCTGGCCGAGCTGCTGGGCGTCAGCGAAGCGGAACTGACCCATGCTCGCGTTGGTCAGGATACCCGTCGCCTGCAGGCCGATGCCCGTACCCTGCTGACCGAGCTGGAGCAGGTTGGCGTCACCAAATCCATCACCCGTAACAGCTACGCGGTGCACGAACAGATGGGACGCTACCTCAACCAACACCTGAACGGCCACGCGGGGCTGATCCTCAACCCACGCGAGTTGGATTTGCGGCTGTTCCTCAACCAGTGGGCCAGCGCCTTCGCGATGAGCGAAACCAACAAGCGCGGTGTACGTCACAGCATTCAGTTCTTCGATCATCAGGGTGACGCGTTGCATAAGGTGTACACCACCGACGAAACCGACCTGGCGGCCTGGATGGCACTGGTGGAACGCCACCTGAGTGCAGAAAATCCGGCGTTGGAACTGAAAGCCCCGGACGCCACCGTCAGTAACGCCGCGCCGGACAACGAAAAGATCGACCGCGAATGGCGTGAAATGACCGACGTTCACCAGTTCTTCCAGTTGTTAAGCCGCAATAAGCTGACGCGTCAGCAGGCCTTCAAGGCCGTCGGCAACGATTTGGCCTACCGGGTGGATAACAGTGCCCTGTCCCAGTTGCTCAACGCAGCGTTGGGCCTGCAAAACGAAATCATGATTTTTGTCGGCAACCGTGGTTGCGTGCAGATCTTCACCGGTCAGATCGAGCGTCTGATGCCGCAGGAAGGCTGGATTAACGTGTTTAACCGTCGTTTCACCCTGCACCTGATCGAAGACGCCATTGCCGAAAGCTGGATCACCCGCAAGCCGACCAAAGACGGCTTTGTCACCAGCCTGGAGCTGTTTGCCGCGGACGGCACGCAAATCGCCCAGCTTTACGGCCAGCGTACCGAAGGCCAACCGGAACAAACCCAGTGGCGTGAGCAGGTTGCCGCGCTTGAACCCAAGGACATTGCCGCATGAAACCCTCATTGCCCCGTCGCCTGGCGTTGTGCATTGCGCTGGCGTTACCCTTCACCGCTGCGGCGGCGGAACGGATTGTCTCGATAGGCGGTGACGTCACCGAAATTGCCTTCGCACTCGGCGCGGGCGATGAAGTGATTGCGCGAGACAGCACCAGTCTGCAGCCGGAAGCCGTCAAAAAGCTGCCGGATGTCGGCTACATGCGTCAGCTCAATGCCGAAGGTATTCTGGCATTGAAACCCTCTCTGGTGCTGACGACAGAACTAGCCGAACCGGCGCTGGTGCTCAAACAGCTGGAAGAAAGCGGCGTTAAGGTCGTGCGTATTCCGGGCGATACCACGTTGCAAAGCGTGCCGGAGAAAATCGAGGTGATCGCCAATGCGTTGCAGCGCACCGAGCAAGGCAAAAAGCTGAGCGAACGGTATCAGCAACAGCTGGCGGCGGTAAAAACCGATGCTCTGCCGGTCAAGGTCCTGTTCGTCATGAGCCACGGGGGCATTACGCCGATGGCCGCTGGGCAGCACACTGCTGCCGACGCGGTCATCACGGCCGCAGGCTTGAAAAATGCGATGCAGGGATTCAGTCGCTATCGTCCGCTGTCGCAGGAAGGCGTGATCGCCAGCGCGCCCGACCTGCTGTTGGTCACCACAGACGGCATAAAAACGCTCGGTGGCCAACAACAATTGTGGAACTTGCCGGGCGTCGCGCTCACGCCAGCGGGGAAAAACCACCGCGTGCTGGTGGTTGACGATATGGCTCTGCTGGGCTTTGGGCTGGAAACGCCGGCGGCGTTGGCCAAACTGCGCCACGCGGCGGAGCAAAAGTAATGCGCAGTCGCACTTCCCCACGCCTGGCGATTGCCAGCCTGCTGGTGTTACTGGCGCTGCTGGCGCTGGGGGCCGCCAATATGGGTGCGCTGACCCTGTCGTTCCGCACCCTGTGGCAACAGCCGTTCAGCGATACCGCCTGGCATATCTGGCTAAACATCCGCCTGCCGCGCGTACTGCTGGCGGTGGTGATCGGTTGTGCATTGGCGGTATCTGGCGCCGTGATGCAAGGGTTGTTTCGCAATCCGTTGGCCGATCCCAGCCTGCTGGGCATCAGCAGCGGCGGCGCGCTGTTTGTCGCGCTGATTATCGTGATGCCACTGGCGTTGCCCCCGGTGATTGCCCTGTACGGCCATATGCTGGCGGCGTTCCTCGGCAGCATGCTGGTGTCGCTGTTGATCTACGGTATCAGCCGTAGCGGTCACGGCAGCCTGTCGCGCCTGCTGCTGGCGGGGATTGCTATCAACGCCCTGTGCATGGCGGCGATTGGCGTGCTGTCTTATCTCAGCAACGACCAACAGCTACGTCAGTTTTCCCTGTGGATGATGGGCAGCCTTAGCCAGTCGCAGTGGCCGACGCTGGTGGTTTGCGCCTCCCTGATCCTGCCGGCCACCTTGCTGACCCTGCTACAGGCGCGTCGTCTGAACCTGTTGCAACTGGGGGATGAAGAAGCACATTACCTCGGGGTCAACGTCCAGCGCGCCAAGCTGCAACTGCTGTTGCTTAGCGCCTTGCTGATTGGCGCCTCGGTGGCGATGAGCGGCGTGATTGGCTTTATCGGTCTGGTGGTACCGCACCTGGTGCGTATGCGCCTCGGCGGCGATCACCGCTGGCTGCTGCCCTGCTCCGCGTTGGGCGGCGCCTGCCTGCTGTTGGTCAGCGACACGCTGGCCCGCACCCTGGTGGCGCCGGCAGAAATGCCGGTCGGGTTGATGACCAGTCTGATCGGCGGGCCTTACTTCTTATGGCTGGTCATGCGCCAGCGGGAGCGTGTGGGTGGATAACTCATCAAGCCTGACGGCGCAGCAATTACGTTACAGCCTGGGTTCACGCCGGCTGATCAACGACGTTTCGCTCAGCATCGCCAGCGGCGAGATGGTGGCGATCATCGGGCCAAACGGCGCAGGCAAGTCTACGCTGCTGCGGCTGTTAACCGGTTATCTGGCGCCGGGCTGTGGCGAATGCCAGTTGCTGGGCCAACCGCTCGAACAGTGGCAACCGCAGCAGTTGGCGAAGGTACGCGCGGTGATGCGCCAGCACAGTGATTTGGCCTTTCCCTTTACCGTTGAGGAAGTGGTCAGCATGGGACGCGCGCCGCACGGCAAACGCGATGCACGTCAAGCGGTGCAACAGGTGATGGCGCAAACCGACTGCCTTGAGCTGGCCCAACGTGATTATCGCCAACTTTCCGGCGGCGAGCAGCAGCGGGTACAGCTGGCCCGCGTGCTGGCGCAACTTTGGCAACCACAGCCCACACCGTCCTGGCTGTTCCTTGACGAACCGACTTCGGCACTGGATCTCTACCACCAGCAACATACGCTGAGGTTGCTGCGCACGCTTACGCGCCAACAGCCGATTGCGGTCTGTTGCGTGCTGCATGACCTCAACCTGGCCGCGCTGTATGCCGACCGCATTTTATTGCTGCATCAGGGGCAATTGGTCGCCTCGGGTACGCCGCAGCAGGTGTTGCAGGCAGAAATCCTCACCCGCTGGTATCAGGCTGATTTGGGAGTAGTGCATCATCCGGAAGTGGCGTTACCGCAGGTGTATTTGCGCCAGTAGTGGCTATACCGGGCGCGGTACTCTCCGCGCCCGTCATCCTTTCATTTCATTGCATTTAGCTCGAACAGGATATCTCCAGATGCTTGCCCCAATCCGGCGGCAATGCGGCGAGATCGTCATACTCCGGCGCGTCAGCAAACGGCGTCAACAAGGCCTGATGCAAGCGCGCCAGTTTGCTGACATCATCCCGTTCGGCACTTTCAATCGCCTGCTGCGCCAGATAGTTGCGCAGGATCAGCTTCGGGTTCACCGCCTTCATCGCCTGTTGACGCTCCGCGTCGCTCACCTGTTCTTGCTGCAAGCGCTGGCGGTATTGTTGGTACCAACTGTCGAACGCAGCGCGATCGATAAATTCATCACGCAGCGGCGACTGTGCCTGTTGCTGTTCGGTTTGGCTTAACAAACGGAAGGTTCGGCTGTAGTCCCGGCCCTCTTGCGCCATCAGGCTCAGCAGACCGGTAAGCAGATCGTTATCCTGCTGCGACGAGGTGAAGAAACCAAGCTTGGCACGCATCCGTTCCCCGTAAGCCCGCATCAGGGCTGGTTCATAGGCCGCCAGCGCCTGCTGCAGCTGTTCGGTACTCATCAGCCCGGACAGGGTCTGTGCCAGCCGATGGAGATTCCACAGCGCCACCGCCGGTTGATTATCGAAGGCATAACGCCCCTGATGATCGGAGTGGTTGCAAATATAGTCGGGCTTGTAGTCGTCGAGGAAGCCATAGGGGCCATAGTCGATGGTAAGACCAAGAATCGACATGTTATCGGTGTTCATTACGCCGTGAGCGAAACCGACGGTCTGCCAATGGGCGATGAGCCGCGCAGTGCGTTCGACCACGTCGGTAAACCACAGTAAGTAGCCCTCCGCCTGATCTTGCAACTGCGGCCAGTGACGGGCAATGACAAAATCGGCCAGTTGTTGCACCTGTTCCGGCTGCTTACGGTAATAAAAGTGCTCGAAGTGGCCGAAACGCACGTGGCTTTCCGCCACGCGTAGCAACATAGCGCCACGCTCAGGTTGTTCACGGTAAACCGGCTCTTCACTGGTCACAATGGTCAACGCACGGGTGGTTGGAATGCCCAGATGGTGCAGTGCCTCGGAGGCGAGGAACTCACGGATCGCCGAACGTAGTACCGCGCGGCCGTCGCCCATGCGTGAATAAGGCGTCAATCCCGCCCCTTTCAGGTGCCAGTCCATACTGCGACCATCTGCCAGGCGTTGTTCACCCAGCAAAATCCCCCTGCCATCGCCCAGTTGCCCAGCCCAGACGCCGAACTGGTGGCCACTGTAGACCTGCGCCAGCGGTCGCATGCCCGGCAGCAGCGTTTCACCCGCCCAAATCGGGGTTTTGTCCTGGGTAAACCAGCTTTCGTCCAGCCCCAGTTCGCGTGCCAGCGGTTCGCTGTGATACAGCAAACGAGCGCCTTTCAGCGGCGTGGGATTCAATTCGGTATAAAAACCGGCTAACTGATGTTGGTAAGCGTTTTCAAACTGCGGCATAGGCCCTCCGTTGCATCTAGTGTAGAGCTTGGGCGGGGTGATTAACACAGAGGAAATGCAGGGAGAACGCATCTGCCTGATACCTGGGCAGATGCGGGGATCAGCGTTTATGCCGAAACGGTTTGAATGCCTTTTTACGCTGAACGGAAAAATACCCGATCGGCGAGAAAATCATAATGAATAACAGCGCCGGAATCACAACTGACATCATCCAGTCCATTATTGGCTCCGTTGTGTGTAGTACTCTCAATTATTGTTATTGAACTCATCGGGTGTTACCCGTAACGCCGTCAGATTATCCACACCAACGCTGGGCCATAAAAAACCTTGCAGGCCAAAAACCCCGGCGTGTCTGAGCTTATTAAAATATTCCCTTTTCTCTATTCCTCCGACAATCACCCCTTTGCACAACAGATTGATATTTTTTAATAGCGAGTCAATGACCACGTCATATCCCTGATGGGTAAACAACTGCCAGTAAAAACGCTTGTCGATCTTCACGTAGTCGAACAACCCATCATACAAGGCGGTCAGGGTCGCCTGACCGGAGCCGAAATCATCCAACCACAGCGAAAACAATTCGCTTAGCCGGAGGATCTTTGGATTGTTCTTGCCGGCCGACAGATTCGGAAAACCCTCACTGATTTCAAAAGCAATAAATGACCATTGCCTGATACGATCACAGAGTTGACCGTCAGCGAGAATCAAATCGACCAGGGTTTCTTCAATATTAAGCGTCAACAAAACGTCGTTTTCGACAAACCAGGGTGCATTCTGTTCTGCCAGTTTCAATTGCTCATTAAATAACTCAATCTTTTGCTCAGCGGTCAGTAAATTAATCCCAATGTCAGCCGGCATAGCCAAATCACCGTCCAGACTATTAAAGCGGTTCAAAATTTCCACCGCTAACAGCCTGCCCTCCATTGAGTAAACAGGTTGAAAAACATAGCTACTAATAAAGTCAGCTTCGAATTGTATTTTCATTTCAATGCCACAGGCTGAATGGCGAGCATCTCATCGTATATCAATATATTTTATCGATCAATCCCTCTGAGATTAATCGGAAATATCAATGCAAATAGTGATAACTTATCATTTAATTGATAGATTAAAGCTATGTTGCGTTCACTTGGCGCAGAATCAAAACCAATTTGGCTTAAGGCAAAATTGCCGTAATCTCACTGAATTCAAGCCGTATTTAGGTTAAGTAATATAGTCACACTGAAAATTTGGCTTATCGCTATTGTTTTCATTAAAGAAATTCTTAAGTGCATCTAAATATCAATTAAGCATGAAATCTGCACAAGCGCAAGCCTGTCGCCAACTGATTAAATTTAATAACACATCAATTCCGTACGTTATTCTTTGCATTGAAACAGCAAAAAAATGCACACCTTGATTTATGGGAAATTCATGCTACCCGCTATTGAGGTGGATTTCGGCAGCAGAAAGCCGACAACAACAATAAAGCGGAGCAAACTTGCGGCATAAAAAAAGGATGACAACCGTCATCCCTTGATATTTAAAGCGTGGTTATTATTTGATCGTTTCGACCAGCCATTGCCGCAGCTCGGCTAACTCGGCAGCCTGCTCCGGGTACTGAGCTATCAGCTTGTCGCAGCACTCAGCCAAGGCTTCACTGCGATAAGCGCAGCCCACCAGCATCTCTGCCAATCGCTGCAGCGGTGCCGGACTAAGGCTGTCGGTGAAAATCTGCGACCGGCAGATAAGGCCTTTCTCTACGTCAAAGAAGATATCCACCCCACCCCAAACAAAGCGTTCATTCAACAAATGGCTAAATGCCGGCGCCTTGCCGAAATTCCATTCCCAACTGCTCTGTTTGGCAAACTGCGCGGCAAAATCCGGCAGGTCGGGATAAACATCCGGTGAGATGATTTCCGCCGTGGCGGTCTCGCCATAGTGGTCGAAAAAGGCCTGAGTCACCGCATCGCAAACCTGCTGGTGAGTGATGTCAGGCTTAAATTCCACCAGGTTGGCCACGCGGGAGCGTACCGAGGTGATGCCTTTGGCCTGCAGCTTTTTGGGATCCGGATTAAGATAATT
Source organism: Serratia sp. OS31 (assembly GCF_014164835.1). NCBI lineage: Bacteria > Pseudomonadati > Pseudomonadota > Gammaproteobacteria > Enterobacterales > Yersiniaceae > Serratia > Serratia sp. OS31. The sequence continues at coordinate 189,921 of NZ_JACJFQ010000007.1, forward strand.
TGTCAGACGGTTAAGATCGGCATTCAGCAGCAAGGTGCCATGGTGAAATCCGCGATCCTGCGTTTCCCGATAGGCCGAGCCGGAGATTTTACGCACGCCTTCCGGCGTTTCGATCACCAGATCATTACGGCCCGACGCCGTGGCAGAAATACCCAACTGCGCCAACGCCTGCAAAATGATGCCGGTGGAAAGGGTTTTGTCGTAACCCGGTTTACCCGCCATAAAGGTAAAGCAGGTGTTGCCCAAATCGTGAAATACCGCCCCACCGCCGCTACTGCGACGAGCCAGGCGAATGCCATCCTGCTCCATTCGCCGGGTGTTGCACTCTTTCCACGGGTTTTGTGATTGGCCTATGACCACCGTTTCGGCATTGCGCCATAAGAACAGGATTTTCTGCGTGGTCATTTCGCGGAAGATGCACTCTTCCACGGCCAGATTAAACCAGGGGTCGTAAGAATCGGAAATCAGTAAGCGTAAGTTATTCATGGCGGTTCCCGTCAAGCACGTGATACCGCCATGATACACCAAATCAACAGCTTAAGATTAAATGCGCCGCGCCTGCCAGTAGGCTTTCTTCCAATACACGTTGTCCAGCGAGGAGCGCATCACGCCACGGCTGGTGGAGGCATGAATAAACTGATCGTTGGTATCATAAATGCCAACGTGCAAACCGTTCTCACCGCCGCCGGTTTTGAAAAACACCAGATCGCCCGGCATCAGCTCATCGCGCGAAACTTTGGTTCCCAGCGAGGTTTGTTCCACCGTCGAACGGGGTAATTGCATATCGAAACGGTCGCGGAAGGTGCGATAAACGAAACCGGAGCAGTCGACGCCGCCGCGATCCACCCCACCGTAACGATAAGGTGCGCCGTACCATTGACGCAGTTGCTCATTCAACTGAGCCACCACCACGATAGAGTCCGCCAACCGACCGCTGGGCGGCGGTGCATGGCTGCTGCAACCGGCAAGAATTAAACTGGCTAATAAAAACCAAATACGCATCCGCATAATATCCCTTCATTGAACAGGTTGCCGCAGCATGCCGCCCGGTAAAAGTATACCGCCTGCGAGGCAAAGCCGGCACCCCATAAGGAAAGCGCTATTTGGGGCTAATTTATCCCCCAGTAGGGGAAAAAGGCAAGCGCGGTGAAGGAGATAATCGCAGTGGCGCCACTTTTTGCGCTAATGAGGCGTTTTTACCTTGGCCTGGCTGTTAATCAGCCACACGCCAAACAGGATAAACAGCGTTCCCAACGTTTTCAACAGGGTGGCGGATTCGTTAAACCACGGCAGGATCACCGCGGCCAGGTACACCAGCGCATAGCTCACACTCAGCAATGGGTAAGCGCGGTTTAGCGGAAGATGATGCAGTGCGAAGAACCAGCACAGCATGGACAGCGCATAGCCAAAAATACCGCCGCTGACCGCCAGTAACGGCACCCAGTATTGGGCAAACAGGCTTAGCGTAACGTCGGCAAACGACATCAATGGGATCTGCGCCATGCCCCATTTCATCAGCAGTTGCGCCAACGTAACCAGCAGCACGCTGGCCGCGCCCCAGGCGTAACCTCTCATGGATTGATACTCATCAGCAGGATCCCCAGCATGATCGACGCCACGCCGCACCAATGGCGTGCGGTGGTGGGTTCTTTAAACAACCATCGGGCAGCCAATGTCACCAACACAAAATTCAGGCTGAGCGTCGGATAAGCCAGGCTGAGCGGCAAACGTTGCAGCACGTTGAGCCAGACCGCCATGCCCAACCCCAGCAACAGCACCGCCAGTATCAGCCAGCGCAGCGTCACCCCCCGCCTCACGTCGGGGGGCAATTGCCAGCTTTGGGCCGCTTGTTTCTGGCACAGCTGCCCACCACAGGTGAGCAGACTGACCACCAGCACCAGCAAGTAGCCGACTATCATGGCTGCTGTTGGTACCAAAGCAGCGCCAAGCGGTTCATCTCAACCACTTTGTCCGCTGCCGGCAAGTTTTGCGGCACGTGATCTCCTCTCGACAGTTGTAATACCAATGAGACGTCGCCCTGTTTGCGCGCCTGCGCCAGCCACTGTGGGAAATCGGCATCGCTGATGAAATGGCTACGGGCATCCGGATAGGCCAGGCCATAAGCCACCTCACCTTTCTCGCTGAACATCAGCACGTCGCTACGCTTCAACTCCCAGGCCAGCCCTGCCGCTACCCCTGCGCTGTCGGTCAATACGTAACGACTGTGGCCCAACTGCGCCATATTCGCGCTGATAAAGTTTTGCGGCAGCTTGGAATCAGTGACCTGCTGCGGAATGGCGTAACCCACCAGCAAGCACAGCAGTAGCGGACAAGCCGCTGCCCAGCGCCAGCGTTGCGCATTATTACGCGCCGACACTATGGCAAATAACAGCCAACCGCCGAACATAATAATGCCGATGACGATCTTCGGCCACTCCTGCGCCTCGAACAGCTTCACCTTCGGCAGCAATCCTGAACCCAGCACCAGCAGCGCCACCACGCAAATCAAACCAAACAATCCGTTCAACAATGCGTTGACCTTGAACATTTTACTGCGCAAGGTTGCCGCATAGTCCTCGGCGTAAGCGGCCATCAACAGCGCCAACGGTGCCATGCACGGTAAAATATAGGTCGGCAGTTTGCCTTTGGCGATGCTGAAAAAGATCAGCGGCATCATCACCCAACTCAGCAGGAAGAACAGCTCCGGTCGCTGCACGCGCTCACGCCACCCCTTGAGCAAGGATCCCGGTAACAACGCCAGCCATGGCAACACCGCCGCCATCAAAATCGGAATGTAATACCAGAACGGCGCTTTGTGCTGAGCGTTATCCTCGGCGAAGCGCTGAATATGCTCCACCCAGAAGAAATAGTTCCAGAAGTCCGGCTCACGTTCAGCAATGGCCAGTGCCCAAGGCAGGCTAAGCAATATCGCGGTCAGGATCGCCAGCGGGCCGTAGATTAACAAATCTTTGATCCGCCGCTGCTGAATGACTATCGGGATCACTGCGATCACCGGTACCGCCAGCGCCAGGAACCCCTTGGTCATAAAGCCCATGCCGCAGGCCAGCCCCAGCAGCACGTAGCCGCCCAGTTTGCCCTTGACCGTGGTGGCTTTCAGCGTCAGGTAATAACTGACCATGGCCGCCGCCAGCCACAGGGAAATCATCGGATCCAGCACGCTGTACGTGCCGATGCTGAACACCAGCACCATCGACAGGAAAATCAGCGTCGCCAGGCTGGCACGGCGTGCGTTGCGCCACATCAGCATCGCCAGCGCGAACACCAGCACGGCGGTCATGCCGGTACTGAATACCGAGCCAAAACGCACCGCGAAGTTGGTATCGCCAAACAGCCACTGGCTGATGTTGTTGAACCAATACCCGGCAACCGGCTTTTCAAAATAACGCAGCCCAAGCAGATGCGGCACTACCCAGTCGCCGCGTTGCAGCATTTCACGGCTGATCTCGGCGTAGCGAGTTTCATCCGGCTGCCACAGCAGGCGACCATTGAGGGGGATCAGGTAAACCAGAGCAAAAAAAATGGCCAACACAATGGCCCAGGATCCTTTTAGCGCCTTCATGAATCGTCCTTCACATCGGTTTGACAGCCCAGCCAACCTTCGCGGCCAGGGAAAGGAGCACGCTCGACGCGGCCCAATGGCAATGACGCCAAATCTTGTGGCAACAAGGTGCTTAACGGACAGAATTCTATGCCCTGCCGCTGCGCCCGCTGCAGTAACTGCTCAAACATCGCCGCCTGTGACATCCCCTCTACCTCGGTATGAATGGTGTATACCGGCACGCCACGGTCGTTTTCAATCGCCTGTAAAATATAATCGTTGAAGTCGGCCATGCTGACCTCGCTGCCGATCACCTCATCAAAGGTCGGCAACGTCACCGGGATCTGCACGGTGCCCACTCGGCCATCGCTTAACACCGGACGGAACGGATGGGTACCGCGACAATCGCTGTTGTAGTGAAAACCGAAACGCTGCTTCACTTCCAGCACCCGCGTATCCGCACGCCAACCGGCAACGGCCGAGCATTTTACCGGCAGCCCGGTACTGGTGGTCAGCGCATCCACACCCAGCTGCACCTGTTGCGTCAGTTGCGCCTCAGACCAACGGCCGACTTTGGCTTGCCAACCCTGATGATCCCAGGCGTGCAGGCCCACTTCATGCCCTGCCTGCGCCGTGAGCTTCATCAATGGCCCCAGGGCACGGGCGATATTACGCCCCGGCCAGGCGGTGCCGGCCAGCAGAATATCCCAGCCGTAGAGCGACGCGGCATTCGAGCGCAGCATTTTCCACAGGAACTTCGGACGTAAAAGGCGCCACAGATGGCGCCCCATATTGTCCGGCCCTACGCTGAAGAAGAAACTGGCCTGAATGTTGTACTTGTCGAACAACTCCAGCAACTGCGGTACCCCTTCACGGGTACCGCTGAAAGTATCTACATCAACTCGCAGACCGACTTTCTTCATGCACCGTCACCTTCCTGAACGGTGGTACGCAAGAAGTAGTCCAGGGTATCGGCAACGGTTTGCTGCATCGCGATGGTCGGCTGCCAGTCCAGCAGGCGGCGGGCATTCTTGATGCTTGGTGTACGGTGCTCAACGTCCTGATAACCCTTGCCGTAATAGCTGCTGCTTTCGACATCCTTAAAGCCGGCAAACGGTGGGAAACGGTCGCGCAACGGGTGATTATTGAAGCTTTCGAGCAGCATTTCCGCCAGTTCGCGGATGCTGGCCTCGTTGGTCGGGTTACCGATGTTGACGATTTGGCCGTCACACAGACCATCGCGGTTTTCGATGATGCGGAACAGCGCTTCAATACCGTCGTTGATATCGGTAAAGCAGCGTTTTTGCGCCCCGCCGTCCATCAGTTTGATCGGCGAACCTTCGACCAGATTGAGGATCAACTGGGTGATGGCGCGGGAAGAACCAATGCGCGCTGCATCCAGGTTATCCAGGCGCGGCCCCATCCAGTTAAACGGACGGAACAGCGTGAACTTCAACCCTTCCTTGGCACCATAGGCCCAGATCACTCGGTCAAGCAGCTGCTTGGACACCGAGTAGATCCAGCGTTGTTTGTTGATGGGTCCGACGATCAGGCGGGAATGATCTTCGTCGAATTCCTTGTCGTCGCACATGCCGTACACTTCGGAAGTGGACGGGAAGATGATGCGCTTGTTGTATTTCACGCAGTCACGAACGATTTTCAGGTTTTCTTCAAAATCCAACTCGAACACGCGCAGTGGATTGCGGGTGTATTCGATCGGGGTGGCGATAGCCACCAGCGGCAGAACGACATCACATTTTTTGATGTGATATTCGATCCACTCGGAATGGATGCTGATATCCCCTTCCACAAAGTGGAAACGTGGGTTATCCAGGAAGCGGCTAATGGCATCAGAACCGATATCCAAACCGTAAATATCGTAACGGTCGTCACGCAGCAGGCGCTCGGTCAGGTGGTTACCGATAAAGCCGTTAACGCCGAGGATCAGTACGCGGGTACGGCGCTTCATCACTGCGTTGGGCTTGGCGGCCAGACGGACGTCGGTGACGATGCCCATTTCCTGTGCCAGACGGCTACCCTGTACGTACAGGCCAGCATCGTTTTGACCGGCAACGATTTCCAGTGCACCTTCACCGCAGGCAATAACCAGCGGCGAAGTGCTGAGCACGGTACCGGGTTGTTTGTCATGCTGTGCATCCAGCACACGAGCGCGCCAGACAATCAGTTTACGCTGGCCGAGATAGCTGAAAGCGCCAGGGTAAGGCTCGGTCACTGCGCGGATCAGGTTATTGATTTCCTGCGCGGATTTGTGCCACAGGATCTCGCCGTCTGCCGCTGTCCGACGACCAAAGTAGCTGGCTTCAGCTTCGTTTTGTGCGGTGAATGAAGCCGTACCGTTTTTCAACTTCGGCAATTCGTCTTTCAGCAGCGCTTGCGCCGCCTCCAGCACTTTCTTGTGCAACGTCAGCGCAGTATCTTCAGCGGCGATCGCCACTTTGCGTTGGCCGACGATGTCACCGGCGTCCGGGCGCTTGACCATTTTGTGCAGCGTAGCGCCGGTTTCTGTTTCGCCGTTCACCAGCGCCCAGTTCACCGGTGCACGGCCACGGTAACGAGGCAGCAGTGAGCCGTGCAGGTTGAAACCGCCAAGCGGCGCCAGCGACAGGAGTTCGTCGCTCAGCAGATTACGGTAATAGAAGGAGAAAATGATGTCCGGCTGCAGCTGGCGAATACGCTCGATCCACAGCGGGTGGTTTACGTCCTCCGGCGCATAGACCGGCAACTCCAATTCTGCACCCACACGGGCAACGGAGGAGAAGAAGTTGTTCTCACCAGGATCGTCGGTATGCGTGAATACTGCTTGAACGTCATAGCCTGCGTCAGTCAGCGCTTTCAGGCCTGCGCAGCCAATATCATGGTAAGCAAATACAATAGCTTTCATCATTCTTCTTCCTGAGTATTGTGGTTCGGCTGTTCACCGACCACTTTCTGAACAAAATAACGGGGACGAGCGCGCACGTCGGTATAGATGCGACCGATGTACTCTCCCAACAAACCCATGCCGACAAATTGGGCACCAATAAAGGAAAACAGTACGGCAAACAGGGTGAACACCCCGCCGCCCGCCCATTCAGGGCCCATAATCAAACGCAGGGCGATCAGCAAGACCGCCAGCAGAAAACCTGAGAGCGCAATCACGCTGCCCACAACGCTCAGCAAACGCAGCGGCGTGGTGGTCAAACAGGTGATCAGGTCATACATCAGATTGATCAGCTTCATCAGGCTGTATTTTGAGTCGCCAAACTCGCGTTCTGCGTGCAGCACGTCGATTTCCGTGGTGCGTCGGGCGAAGGTGTTCGCCAAAATTGGAATAAAGGTGCTGCGCTCGTGGCAGTTCAGCATCGCCTCGATAATATGGCGGCGATAGGCGCGTAGCATGCAGCCGTAGTCGCCCATCGATTTACCGGTGGCGCGCTGGATCATCATATTGATGACGCGGGAAGCACTTTTGCGGAACCAGGAGTCCTGACGGTTGGCACGCACGGTGCCGACCACGTCGTAGCCCTCTTCTGCCACCCGCACCAGGCGCGGGATCTCTTCCGGCGGGTTTTGCAAATCGGCATCCAGCGTGATCACCAGATCGCCACTCACCTGATTGAAACCGGCCATGATCGCCGAGTGCTGCCCGTAGTTACGGTTCAGCAAGACCGCAATCACACAGCTGCCGGGCTGTTCGGCGGCGGCAGTCAACATATCGGCAGAATTGTCGCTGCTGCCGTCATCGACCAGGATAATTTCATAAGGCTGGGCCAGCTGTTTACAGGCGGCAGTGGTACGCTCAAGCAAGGCAGGCAAACTTTCCTGCTCGTTGTACACCGGGATCACCACCGAAACTTTTTTTATCGGTTCAACGCGAGACACGTAAAGACTCCACAACAGAAGACAAGGCTTTGACCACCCGATCAACATCGGCGTCGGTCATATCAGGGAATAGCGGCAAGGTGCATAAACGCGCCGAATTCCATTCGGTATTGGGCAAGGACAATTGCGGATAACGCTCACGGTAAAACTTCTGAGTATGCGCCGCGCGGAAATGCAGCCCGGTACCAATGCCCACCTCTTTCAGGCGTTCCATCAGTTGGTCGCGATCGATACCGCAACGTTCGGCGTCAACGCGCACCATAAACAGGTGCCAGGCGTGGTCATGCGGATAATCAGGCAACCCCAGCGGCAGGAAAGGTGAACCTTCCAGCGCAGTGAGATAACGCTGAGCCAGCGCTTTACGGCGGGCGTTCAACTGCGGCAGACGTGCCAACTGCACGACGGCGATAGCCGCGTGGATATCGGAAAGGTTGTATTTGTAGCCCGGCTCCACCACTTCGGCCTGCGGCTTGCGCCCCAGTTGCTGGCGGTCGAAAGCGTCAACGGCCAGACCGTGAAACTTCAAACAGCGTAGGCGATCCGCCAGTGCATCGTCGTCGGTGGCAATCAGACCACCTTCGGCACAGGTCAGGTTTTTAATCGCGTGGAACGAGAAGATTGCCGTTCCTCGCGCGCCAACCCATTCACCGTTGTAACGGGAGCCCACCGCATGAGCGGCGTCTTCAATCAGCGGCAGGTTATGGCGTTTGGCCACGTCTCGCAATGCGTCCATTTGCAGTGGCGCACCGGCATAATGCACCGGGACAATGGCTTTGGTTTTTGTCGTGATGGCGGCTTCAACATCCCTGGCATTGACCATCAACGTATCGCGGTCAACGTCGATCATTACCGGCGTGGCGCCGAGCAGTTCGATCATGTTAAGGGTTGAAACCCAAGTTTGTGAGGGAGTGATGACTTCATCGCCGGGGCCAATGCCCAGCGCCATCAGGGTGATATGCATGCCGGCGGTAGCGGAACAGACGGCGATGGCGTTTTTGCAGCCGAAGGTGGCGCAAAACTCACTTTCCAACTGCTGATTTTGCGGTCCGGTGGTGATCCAGCCTGAGCGCAGTACCTTTTCTACCGCCGCGATTTCTTCATCGCCAATCGCCGGGCGTGAGAAAGGTAAAAATTGATCCATAGTTAACCCCAAACGTATCAAATTTCTTTTAATGACACTGTAGATCTCTTTTATTTAACGAATATTAAACGCCAGAGAGAATCGTTCCCGGTGGATTAACTGCCAATGTACGGCCGCAAGCTTAACTAAACCTTAAGGCGAGATTAATTATCAGCGGACTATCTGATTTGCGAGGGCCATCATCATTATTT
>NZ_JACJFQ010000079.1:0-2936 GCF_014164835.1 Serratia sp. OS31
CCAAAGATTTGACTATGTTATTATAATTATACAAATATAGTTATTTCTTGGTTAACATTAGCATAACCGTACAAGAACCAACTGCGTGCCGGCCGCTTCAACTTCTATAACTCTCTGCATGAAAGGAGTATTTGATATGTCGAAAGCACAGCAATGACCCTGATTGAGGCGCGTCGAGCACTCCCTATGCCTGGCGTATACGACGCGTTCAGCGCCCGGCTGGCCGAGCATGCGGGATTCAAAGCGCTACAAGTCAGCGGATTTGCAGCCGCTGCCACGGTACTCGGGCTACCCGATATAGGCATTCTGTCCCTAAGAGATCAGATCAATGTCGTTCAGGTGATAACGCAATCGGTTGACATACCGGTGATGGCAGACGGCGATACCGGTTTTGGCAATGCCCTGAATGCTTACCATACAGTGCGTTTGTTAGAGACTGCCGGCGCTGCGGGCGTTAACCTGGAAGACCAGTCGTTTCCAAAACGTTGCGGACACATGAACGGAAAGTCATTGATCCCCATCGAGGAAATGGTGCAGAAAATTCGCGCGGCTGTTGCGGCGCGCATCGATACGGATTTTGTCATCAACGTACGCACCGATGCGATAGCGATCGAAGGCCTGGCTGGTGCCATTGAACGCGCTAATGCCTATGCCGAAGCTGGCGCCACGGTCATTTTCATTGAAGCAATTCGTTCCCGGGAAGAAAGCGAAGCCGTCGTTTCGCAAGTCAAGGCGCCCATCAGCATCAATATGCTCGGAACCCGCGGCGGTAAAACCCCGCTGCTTAGTCGGCGAGAGCTCGAGTGTTTAGGGGTAGCGCGCGTCTCTTATCCGATACTGACGCTTTGTGCGGCTGGAGCAGCCATGCAGCTGGCTTTGGCGACATTAGCAGAGTCCGGGCGGCTGGACAGTCTGGAACACCAATTGCTCTCATTCGACGAAGTGACTGATGTGGTAGGGTTGTCCGCGGAAAGGGCGCGTGAACAGGCCTTTCCGCGATGAGTGGGCAAACGCTTTTCGCTAAACTCTGGGGAGACCATCAGGTCGCTGAGATGGCTTGCCTCCGGGCTGTGTTGGTTATTGATCGCCTGATACTGCACGAGATTACCGGCGGCTACGCGTTGCGAAAAATGATGTAAAGTGGTGAACGCCCCGTTCTACATCCGTCCCAGGTCTTCACCGTCGCGGATCATGCCATCAGCACATCCTGCAGCGAGGCTCAAATCAGCAATCCGCCACGTGTAAAACGTGGCGTCGGAAATGCACAGCTTGCGACAGACTTCCGGTACGGTCAGCTTGCTTCAGAGTAAAGACAATCTGCTCTTCGGTGAATTGTGACTTTTTCATCAGCACCACCTCCGTTCGAGAGAGTGTGTATCATGCCGGAATCATGTTTCTGAATGGAGCAGGATTTTGGGGCCTGGGCTCGATGCAGCAAAGCAACGTTGCCGTGAAGGTCGGTTAAAATCTAAAATGACGAGCGGTAATATTGAATCGGCTAAAAAAGTATTAGCCAGCGTTATTCCTCTCAGATACGTAGCTAAAGATCTCGATGTTCCTGTACCAACGCTGTACCGTTGGTTGCTGGCATCAAAGCATTCTTAGAGCACATTTAGGAAATTACGGGTTAAATGCTCCCGTTATTCCTATTTATATTCAGTTGGTTATCTATTATATCACCTTGATAGTTTATTTGTCTAAAAATAGACTTGATAGAATGGCAATAATACTGCATTGTTAATTAGATTATACACATAAATTAATTAATGATATCAGTGGGGGGGGGTATGCTAAAAAGGCAAATCTTGAACCAAAAAGCGCACGAATTTGCTCTCCATTACCTAGCTGTCAATGGGAAGCAATGTTCTCCAGAGGATTTCGTTATTGAAGTCAGGAAAATGGAATGTGTTTTTTTAAAGATTTTAGAGAAACAGAGTTCGTAAATATAATAAACATCATCAATAACAATAAGGTGAATTATAATGTTGTGCTCTTTACTGTGCGTGGCTTGAGTTGATGCTCTATTAATTTTCAATTAATGAGATGTTCACTACTTGTTCTGGCTATCTGCATGCTGGGGAGATGCTAGAAATAGAGAATAATCATGGAAAATATTGTGCTCATTAGTACGATCTTGGTATGTTTAATATTCGTTTTTAGGATTTTCACGGAAAGCTGCGTCGTAAAACATATACAGGTAAATTTTTTTGAGTTTATTTCACCATCCCGATGAACATCCATCATAATGGACAGTAATTCAGTTACATATCTGACTACGTGAGCGACGCTAAAACGAAGCTGATCGCTATACTTGGGGGAGGGGGCGGTTATGTGCCCAAGAAGCCGTTAATTATTATTGTTAAGCCTAATTATTCCATATATTCTTGCTAGCCTTGCATCGACCTTCCGTAACTTCGTTGGCCAGAGATCTATGGTAATGGTATAGCGTTGTTGTTCGCATCCTGATTTTAACTTTAATTGAGTCCGGTGATCGTGACCAACACACATCAGCGGATCTTTTGAGTCTTGATGCGGAGATATTGAGGGTGCCTTTAGCACTTTTCACAGATATGGCATAAACTCTGCGTGGCTCAGGAATTGATGTGTGTATAGTTGTCTTGCTGCCGATAAATGATGATGTTGCCCTAAATAACATATGTTGTCTATGATATCCAATCCACCCATTGGATAATGGAGGTGGGGAGGTGGGGAGGTGGGGAGGTGTGAAATGCTGATGCTTATATGTGTCAAGGATGAAATTGTCGGTAATCATGTTGGCCCCGAGGAGGGGGGCGATACAGTGTATTAGTTTACATAGTTTATGTATAGTTGGTTTTTGGTAATTGATTAGAGTGTGTAATCCAAGTTTGAAGTAATCTACGATTCTTGACGGTATATGATAGTTATTGTTAATAATTTAAAGTGTAAATTATTAA
>NZ_JACJFQ010000080.1:0-2515 GCF_014164835.1 Serratia sp. OS31
GCCCTATGATGGTGAAATCAAAGCCGCCAAAATGTAGCGGCTCAGTACTGACTATTCTTCGATTGAAGAAGTGTTAAACGTGAAAGACTTCTCAATATCTTGATTGAATAAATGGGTGGACAGTCTTTCTATTTCTTTTTTGAAAAATAGTAATTTATCCTTAAGTTCAGGTTTTTCTCCCATAGCTAAAATTTGCTTTGAAACATTGCAAAAATCTCTAAGTGTGGAGAAAAGTAATTGTACTTCTGTTGAGCTTTTCACTTTCCATCTTCTACATGATTTCAATCTAAACTTTAATAGAAGTGCCTCATAAGCATATTCATCTACTTTTTTAGATACCTCATTGAAATTAGGTGATTCTTTATTTGTAATTACAACATCAAAGTACAACCTTATTAGTCCGGCAGCTATTTTATCACCCTCAGCCATAATGCTAATGACATGCTCGAAACCTGACTAATTTCTTTTTGTGCTTATCCAATCAGGTGCTTTCTTATAAGCCATATAGGCTACTAGTAAAGTACCGGCAGTACTTAATGAGCTAATACAATCTGTTAATGAACCTAGTTCCATTTTCTTATCCGTGTTGTAATATAGAGTGCTAATCAATAGCAGTACTACAAGAGTGAGCAGTGCTATAACTAAACCAGTAATTATTCTATTAGTATATTTCATCTAGTTTACATACATGCAGTAAATTTGGTTGTATTCATTTGAATATAAAAATATTATTGATATCGTTATCGAACTCTAAGTAAGTATCATGAAGAATTTTCTTGAGGTTCTCTAACTCATTGTATTGATCATTATACATGCGTTTCTTACCGGAGGCCATAATTTGAAGGAGTATGACTTTTGGATCTCTCATGTAGTTTAATAAGTGTATTGGAGTTAAATTATTATATTCACTTAATGTGAATGCTATCCTCTCTTTATACTCGGGTTTCATAATAAAACCGTATCGTTTTGTACTATTCAATGAAACTATTAGATTCAATGACTGCTTCCTCAAAATCACTAACCTATCTTCAAGTTCTTTTAATTTTTCTGGGGTAAGAGAAAGGACTTCATTTTTTTCTGGAGTGGTTAAATTAAATGGAATATTACTATCTTGATGAAATGAAGGTAATTTAAGAGATGTCTCACATATCAAATCAAAATGGAACATATCAATATCTACTTTCAATTCATTGAATTTAGATAGCAAGTTTATGGCGTGGTCATATGCTTTTTCTTTAAAAAAGTTAACAGCTTTTGAACCGGCATAAACGGCAGCACCCGCCATAGCTATATTACAGAAGGCACTGACTATATCAGCTACATTGCCAAAGGATATTATAGGTTTCTCACCAAATGTAGAAAGGGCGATAGAAGAAAAGAGAGCTGTAATAATTATAAAGAAAAAATCTATGGATTTCACATTGTTGCTCAAATAAGTAAGGGTTTGATAGTATAATACTACTGATCCGGGCTGCTATAAAGTGGGCGTCACCTTCTTATAATGTTAGCAACCCGGATCAACCCCACCTCCTGCACGCCTCACTACGCGATGAAAACCAATCACCAATGCAAATGCATGCCTTTAATGCAGAGGCTCGCAGACGGCTACATACTCACGATTTAACATTATTGATCGTTTATATCGATCGATTCGTGATTATTGATCTGTTTTAACTATCAATATGGGTGTTCGCCTGATATGATGCCTCTAGCCGCCAGCGGCCTATAAATAAAACAAAAAAAGCATTGGAGAACCTTATGAAATTATTAGCAATAATATTATTCGCAGCTGCCTTACTTACCGGCTGTAGTACTACACATCCTTGGATGGATCAAGCAATGGTAGGAACGGTTGATGGGGAACAAGTGGTAGTAATGTTTCCGGCTGGTGATGGATTTTACAGGCCACAGTTCAGCAGCGATTGCCGCCGGACATACAACAAGTACTATCAGTTGGACAATAACAGTACTGGATGTCGCATCGCCGCAGAACGGGTGAGTAATCTCCGTGGCTATCGTGAATCGGGTAACACTGTAGTAAAAACGAATAACCTCACACCGGTTCACAGCAATAGTATTGAGAACCTATAGAATTACCAACACCAGTGGTAGGGGATTATTACTAATAAAAGGAATATAAATTACCCCAGCCTCGGCCTAATCGCCGGGGCTTTTTTTATACCTAAATATAATAAAGAGATGGCGTACGATAGATTTTGCCTATCAGTTTTGGTTCCTCCTGAGACTTTTTTATAAATGCGTAGTTTCGCAGCCCGATGTTTTAAATATATATCGACTTTTAACAACGACTCAAATCAACAACGACTTAACAATGGAATTAAATAGACATGACATGACCTGCCCCCAGTATTAGATACAACCGTTAGTTAGTAATGTCGGTTTGTTGACCCTGACCCCGAATATGATCCAGTCATAATCAGGAATTACCGGCTTCATGTTGGTTGTGTATTCTGGCAACCGGCAGACTTCTCAGCAAATTCTGACGGGGTAATCC
>NZ_JACJFQ010000081.1:0-2433 GCF_014164835.1 Serratia sp. OS31
CGGCGCTGACGGTTACGTGCACGTGCACGTGCTTATTGAGCACCAGTCTAGCCCGGATAAGCACATGGCCTTTCGCCTCATCCGATATGCTGTCGCCGCCATGCAGCGTCATCTCGACGCCGGTCACAAAAAGCTGCCACTGGTCATTCCGGTGCTGTTCTATACCGGCAAACGCAGCCCGTATCCGTACTCGACCAACTGGCTGCAGGAATTTGATGATCCGACGTTGGCCGGGAAACTGTACACCGGCGATTTTCCGCTGGTTGATGTGACGACCATTCCCGACGAAGAGATTATGGGTCACCGCAGCATGGCCGCACTGACTCTGCTGCAGAAACATATTCGCCAGCGCGACCTGGCCGAACTGACCGACAGACTGTCCGCCATTCTGCTGTCCGGCTATCTCTCTTCGCCGCAGGTGATTTCGCTGATACACTATATTATCCAGGCCGGTGAGTCGGCAGATGCGCAGGCATTTGTTCGAGCACTGGCCCTGCGGGTACCGCAACATGAGGATGAACTGATGACCATCGCACAACAGCTTGAACAAAAAGGTATCGAGAAGGGTATCCAGAAAGGTATCCAATTGGGTGAACAGCGCGGTATGGAAAAAGGGCGCCAAGAAGGTGAACGCGAAGCTGCACTGAAAATCGCCCGCACCATGCTGGCCAATGGCCTCGATCGCGATTCGATCATGAAGATGACCGGTCTGACCGCTGACGATCTGGCGCAGATCCGCCACTAATCCTTTGCGTCAACGGGCAGGGTAGCCATTGTTAGATAAAACCGAATCCGTTACCACAGAGAACACTACCTCAGCACTCAGCCATCTGGCGTTCTGCGCCCTGGTGGCGTTGGGGCTGGCGCGCCAGGACGGCATCGCCGGCACGCCCTATGCCGAAAACCTGTTCCTGATCCGCTGGCTGGCCACCGCCCAAAAGCAAAAACGCTTCCCCAGGAGCGTGGCGATTGATATCCAGTGGTTACTCGAACGTGGCCGCAAACACGGCCCGGCCGGCAAACTGCGTCAGCATCTTGACTACCTCTGGCGCTCCTGCAGCGGCAATCTGGCCGCACAATCCGATCTGTTCCGGCTCACCTACGCCTCCGAAACCCTGAAAGACCAGGGCTGGGACAATTATGTGCTGGACGCGAAAGAGTGGAAGTCCGGCGTCGTGCCGACACCGTCACAGCATAACGGGTTCTACGTCGAAAAAACGGCGCTGAATGCCGCCTTTGCCCAGGACGGTCGCCATCTGCACCCCGTAACCTTTCGGGTTGTCGGTGACGCCGACCGGTTTACGCACATCATGGCGGAGTACGGACTGGGCACCCGCCGGCTGGGCAGCACGGCGACCTGCCACACCATCGCGCTGGAGCCTGCGTAAACGACATCATCGCAGCCCGGTAAAAGGACAGATATAGCGGCACCTGACCCACCGTCGCCGGCAGACACGCAGCCGGCTGTGCTGAGGTCACGTTAACAGGGTGATACCATGACCGGACACAAAAACACACCTTCACGCGCTGACAACGCGGAGACTGGGATTGCGTATCTGTCCCTCCATCTCACCGCCATCCTCTGCCAGCTCGCCCTGCTGGATAACCTGCATCAGCTGGATATCAGCCCGGTTGCCCACCGCCGCATGAATCCCGCGGATATGGCTGACGCCCTGAAAATCCTGCTGGCGTAAGGATGGCTGCAGGAGATGAACAACCGCTACCACCTGGCCGGTCATGATAACGTGGTTTACCGCTACATGGTCACCCACCCCGCAGTCTGGGGGGCTTGCCCGCAGCCACCCCGGCCATTCACGCCTGTTAAGCGGCCTGCGTACGCGCAGGGCCCGGATGTGGCACGCGCTTCTCGCCGGGGACGAGGCGGCCCTGCCACAACACCTGGACGAGTGGATGCCCCATCCCGGCTACGCCCCACAGGCGCACCCCGCTTTTCAGCTGTTGGCTGACGAGGCCGGTCGACACACCTTTGCGCTGTTGAACGAGGGTATTCAGATAGCGCTGCTGGCCAACTTTCTCGTTGATGCCTGTTACCGCCTCACTGAGTGTTCCGCACTCTATCAGTATGCCTGCACCTTCAGCGACGCGGGGAGCACGACACCGCCCGCGTTACGGGAGCCCCTGGCGCTGCAGGTCCTGTGGCGAGGCGACCACAACCGCCTTGACCAAATTAGGGGGGAGGGTGAACTGCCTCCGACCGTCACAGGCTGGATTGCCCTGAGCCGCGGACAAAAAGACGCTGCGCTCGATGCATACCGGCTGCTCGTTAGTCAATACCGCAAGGCTACGCGCAAACGCAAGCTGCACCTGCCACCCTTGCCGTCCATGATGGCCGCATTAACGCTGCTGGCCAATCATGAGCCTGCGTATACCGCAACACTTCGGGAACTGGCCCACCATGCCATCGAGGAGGGG
>NZ_JACJFQ010000082.1:0-2328 GCF_014164835.1 Serratia sp. OS31
CAGTTCGTTAGCCAGAGCTTGCAACTGTTTTTCGTCCATAAATTAACCTGTTTTTGATGTTGGATTGAACATATCAAAATCAGGCAATTACACAAATTTATGTACAGGCTTCGTACTGCCGGAGTGGCCCAGCAACAAAGTGGCCGAACTGCTGCCATGGAACGTAGATCTCACCAAGCAATAGTCGTCAATACGGTTCTCACTTAACGCTTACGCTGAACGCGCGCTGCGAGCCGTCTGCCTTGGTAAGAAAAACTACATCTTCTTCGGGAGCGATCACGGTGGCGAGCGTGGTGCACTACTGTACGGTCTGATCGGTACATGCAGACTGAATGGCATCGATCCGGAAGCTTACCTTCGCCATATCCTGAGCGTGCTACCGGAGTGGCCGTCGAACAAAGTGGCCGAACTCCTGCCATGGAATGTAGGTCTCACCAATAAATAGCCGTCAATACGGCTCTCACTTAACGCTTACGAAAGGTTGAAAGAATACGGCATCAAGTTTCGTCCAAACAAGCCCGCTTCGCCTCATCTTAATGGCAAAGTTGAACGTTCCCAAAAGACAGACAAAGCAGAGTTCTACGCTACCGTGGATCTATCGGTTGATGACTTGAAGGCGCTACTGGCAGAATGGCAGCATTACTATAACTGGGAACGTCCTCATAGCGCTCACAACGGTAAAACTCCGATGGAGCGCTACTTCGAACTTGCTGAGCAAACGCCATACTCTGATGCAGTTCAAGCAAACTATCAGCTCAATGAAGAACATATACAGGAACAGAATTACAAGCTTGAACTTGAGCTGCGAAAATTGAAACGATGCCTATGAATCACACACATAATCAGCTTATGCAGGGCCACACACCGACAAACGGCGCCGCAGGCGCCGTTTGTCGGTGATGTTCAGTAGCTTTTTCTTCCGCAGTACAAAAGATGCAGCGCAATGTTAACGCTGCCTGTAGCGAGGCGATTCCTGACTATATTTCAGAGCTGCCTATCCATTGGTCACCCTGGTACGCATCCCAGCCATCAGGTGCCATGCTATCAATATCGATCGCCAGCAATTGAGTATGGGACCAGCCGCAGCTATTGGGCGAGATCCTGGCCAATACATGCCCTGCCAAGTCCTGTATTGTAAGCGGCTTGATTTCGTTACCTACCAACAGATCAGGTTCTTCCAGGTTAATAGGCTCCGCTACAATTTTTGACATTATTTGACTCCTTTTGGACAGGTAATAACTGCATGTAATAGTTATTTCAAGCGTTCACTGGCCAGTTGATAGACGTCGCCCCGCTCCCTTTTACCCACGGCAACAACTGCGATCACAAGGCAATCGTCGATCACTTCATAAACCAGCCGAAACCCAGAGGCGCGCAGCTTAATTTTGTAACAACCCGGCATTCCACGCAGTTTCGCTGAAGGTATATGAGGGTTTTCGCAGCACTTTTTCAATTTATTGGCAAACTGCTGCTGAAGCGCCTTATCCAGCTTACTCCACTCCTTGGCTGCAGTCTCTCGAAATTTGACCGTATACGTCATGCTAAATGGTCCAAATCAATGTCAACCAGCGCCTCGCTGCGACGTTCGGTGACAAGTTTGACCAGCTCCTGATCGTCCAGCGCATCGAGCATTTGCTCATACAGTTCTGCAGGCACACAATAAAACGCAGGTTGGTTTCGGTTGAGGATTGCCACAGGGTATCCGTCTCCTGCACCGACAGTTTCCATCGGGTTTTTCTTCAGTTCGCTGATACTGGCACTGGTATCGCTAAGAATGATATTTGGCATGTCGCCTCCATAATAATACCAGTTAACAGGTATTATTATATCGCATTAAAAGACCAGTTAACAGGTCTTTTAGTATAAATATCCAACTAGATCCCTGCTTGATCCCAATATTCAAACGGATGAATTATCTACTCTCAGGGTCATCGATGATGAACGCCACATAGGCGAAGCCCTGCCAGCTGCTAACGTACGTAAAATCTGCACACCAAAGCTGATTGGGCCGTACTGCCACGAACTGGCGGTTTACCAGACCCGCTGCAGCCGCTGTTTTGCGACCGATCGTGGTCTTGATGACTTTGCCACGGAGTACGCCCCGAAGACCTATTATTTTCATCAGGCGTTCAACAGTACACCGGGCGACGCTAAAGCCCTCGCGGAGCAACTGACGCCAGACTTTTCGTGCTCCATAGACACTGTAATTTTCTCCGTAAACGCGTTTTATCTCCTGGCTGATTTGAGCATCGCACTTTTCTCGTTGGCTACATTTATCAGGATGTAGCTAGCGTTGCTGATGCCAATAATATGTCGACGGGGCAATAT
>NZ_JACJFQ010000083.1:0-2313 GCF_014164835.1 Serratia sp. OS31
TTCCCCCGCCGAACCGGCGTTGAGGATGCTCTCAAACACCGGGTTGCCCGCCGCCAGCGCATCTGCCGCCGCCGCTACCGCACGCTCGTTCTGCGTTGCCGCCACGCTGGCGAAAGAGGTGTCGTTGCGCCCGACGTTGAGCGTTACCTGATTTGGCTGGTAGGTCAGCCCGGTGCCGAGGAACAGGTAGTTTGGCGCCACAGAATCAAATTGCCCGCTGATGCCCTGCTGGGCGGTCAGAATGTTGTACTGCTGGCCCAGCAGGCTGCGAACCTCGCTTTGCGACAGCAGGTTGCCGCTGTTTTCCAGCGATACGGTCACCTCACCGCCGCCGATCGCTGCCGATCCGTTACTTTGGATCCGATCACTTTGGCCATTCGCTGCCACTTCCACCGCGTAACGGGAACCCGGTTCGAAGCTGACGTTACGGGTCACGTTCAGCGTGCCGATCGAGTTGCCCGTCGCCACGGTGCCGCCGCTGCGCACGGCCAGCGACCCTAGCGTACCGGAACCGCCCAGTAGGCCGGCGTTTTGTACCGTCACGTCCGAAGTCACCGAGCCATTCACCGCCAGCAGGCCTTGATTGACCCACGTCGGGCCGGAGTAGGTATTGTTGCCGGTCAGTACTAATGCGCCCTGGCCCTCCTTGGTCAGGCCGCCATGGCCGTTGATATCATTGGAATACACTTCAAGCGAGCAGTGGTAGTCATCGCAAACTCTGGCGTGCAGTGTGCCCTGATCGATGATCGCCCCCTCACCGGGAATGTTGGCGATAAACTGCGATGATCCATAAGCCACGCCTGTCGGGTCCGGAATACGAAACTCCTCGGGGATATCATCGACGGTATAGAACATGCCCGGGCCGTTAATCGCCTTGCCCAAATTAATCATCCCCCAGCCATACAATGCATCGATGCCCGGAGCCCCCATATCGGTAGCGGTCGTTTTCAGCACATCGGCAATTTGTGCCGACGTCATGTACGGGAAACGCTGCAGCAATACGGCAACCGCACCGGTCACGTGCGGCGTCGCCATTGAGGTACCGTTTTTATTGCCATAGTCGGAGATCAACTGGTTCGGATCTGAACCGTTGGCTACGGTGCTGTAGATTTTACTGCCCGGCGAGGAGACGCAGAAGCTGGCGGTGTAGCCGCAACGCGAAGAGAAGCTGCTGATGGTGTAAGGCACGCTGTTGGTGGAGGCGGCATCTTGCGCAACGCTGGCAACCGACAGCCAGTTAGGCGCAATATCCGGCACAAAATAGGCCAGGCCGCTGATCACATCCGGTTGGTTGTAGTTGCCGTCATTACCGGCGGCGAACAGCACCAGAATATTTTTACGTGCCGCATCGATAGCGCCCTGATAACCCGCCCCCGCCAGGCTGCCCAGCAAAGGTTTCACCTGATCAAACTGTTCCTGCGCGTCCTTTAGCTCGAAATGCAGCGCATCGGGTTTCTTGCCGTTATCCGAGAGAAAATCCGGAATGCTGACGCCCCAACTGTTGTTGATCACCCGCACGCCATTGTTGATCATCGCCTGCCAGCCCGCGTTGGTCAC
The DNA here is from genome assembly GCF_014164835.1 of Serratia sp. OS31. Lineage (NCBI taxonomy): Bacteria > Pseudomonadati > Pseudomonadota > Gammaproteobacteria > Enterobacterales > Yersiniaceae > Serratia > Serratia sp. OS31. Next base: position 1,558 of record NZ_JACJFQ010000083.1, read on the forward strand.
GCTGCCATCCAGCCCGAGGAACTCACCGTAGGCCGGGCCGTCATTGTCGTTATCGACGCTGATGATTTGCGAATCGAAGGCCACGCCGTGCATACCAGTACCGTCACGGTTAGCCCCGCTGATACCGGCTACGTGGACACCGTGGTTGCTTAACAGGCCTTGTGAACCACTGTAAAAATGGAAAGTGCCGTCAAAGTAAAAGCGATCGCCGGCCTTAATCCCCTCTCGATGCGGGTCGGTATAGGCGCGATAGCCTTCGGTGACAACGTTAGTCAGCTTGCCGTCACCGGCAAATTCCGGATGCTGGTTCACCGGGGTATCGAAGATCCCCACCTTTTGCCCTTTGCCGGTATAACCCGCTGCGTAAGCCTCATCGGCGTGAATGGCCCCCAACCCCCAATTGGCGTTGAATTCATTGCTGCGCCAGCTGGCCGGATCGCCGCTCTTACCTCCTTCAGTATAGGTCGCGGCCTGTGCACCCCCGGTAGCCAACAACGCGCATAACAGGGCGTTCAGTTTCCATGTCGGCGCCAATGCCGGTTTATTGTTTCCTGCAGATTGCTTCATTCCCTTATCCCTTATTGTTTTTGGTAAAACCGCCCCAGACGGGACGGTTGTTCCGTTTGTTTTTTAAGATCAGAAATGCCAGGTAAAACCGGCGTTGACGCTGTTGTCCTGGTAGTTTTGCGACAGCAGCCCGCCATAGCCCAGCGACAGCGTGGCGTTCTTGTTCACCGCCACTTCCGCACTGGCTTT
>NZ_JACJFQ010000084.1:0-1821 GCF_014164835.1 Serratia sp. OS31
CAGTTCACGCTGTATTATGCTTATACATTATGGTGATATTATTAATTTGCATTTATAATACACCTTGGTGCTAGCATAAAAACATTAAAATAATGTATATATGTATCCACACCCCATTTTCATTCATTATGACACAGCTGAATTTATTTTGATTGAAATGGACTTTACCCTTAATAAAGGAAAGTAATATGAGATATGCTGTTTCTGCGGTAACTATTGCTATTTTGTTAAGTACCTCTTCTCTGGCACAGTCTGTCGGTTTATCTTCGGGCAACACGGCTGCTGCTCAGAGCGGTGGATTTAATAGCGGACTAAGTGGCGGTGGCCCGATGACCGTCCGGCAAGCTAAATCACAGTGGGATGACTCCTGGGTTACGCTCAGAGGAAAAATTGAACGTCAGGTTGGGGGCGAGCGCTATTTGTTCCGGGATGTAACGGGAACGATCATTGCAGAAATAGATCATGAGGACTGGTATGGCCTCTCTATTTCTCCTAATGATACGGTGATCATCGAAGGTGTTCTTGATAAAGAGTGGCATACCACAGAGGTTGATGTAAAAAGGATATCAAAAGCCAGCTAACTCTGAGATCGAGATTTGATGGCGCTCGCTGAGCTTTTTTGTGGCGTGAGTAGGAGCCGAAGTCACCATATTTTTCGCGTAGCCGCGTCAGAAAGCGTAGCTTGATATCATCCGGAGTACGATTGTTCGCAGGCTTGCTACGTATTCTGGCCCAACGTGAACAGACATTCTCGCTGTTTTTTAAGGGAGTTGTCGCCTGTTGTAATAAAATTACGTCATGCCGCCTCTTTTTCCGGGTTAAGATAAATATTCCGGAATATAGTCCTAGTTGCGTAACTGCTTACTCCAGCGTTCTGGGTGCTGTTGGTGAACCAACCTGTAAACAGACTTTCTGGCTGCCAGTATTTTCACATCGAGGCCCGATGGTGTTCATCTGGCGTGACATATTTGATCCCACTGTGCTTATGTTCAACGCTGTACCAGTTTACGAAACGGCTGACCCATGTCCGTGCGTCATCTATTGTGTGAAAGCCGTTCTCTGGCCATCAGGGGCAATATTTGAGTGTCCGGAACCAACTAACGTAATTCTACCAATGACTGACAAAAAGGAATTGATATGAATATTTCTGCTATTATTGCATCTCTAGCTCTGGCCGTTTTTTGCTTTGCAGCAAACGCCTCTACTCCTGATAATGTTGCCGTATATGCTACTGAAAAATATCAAGGATCTATATCAATTGGTGATAAAACTGCCTACACTAAAACCTTTGAGGTTTCCATAGCAAAGTTATCAGCCAATACTGTCGTTTTATCAAAACTTTGTCTGAAGGCTTATTCTCCTGATAAGAAAGAATTCGAACTCGATACTGTTGATGAAGTTTTAATTACAGGTTCCCTGAAAGAAGGTAAACCGGTAAAGGGGATCGCTGTGTTTACTTCGGAGAACGATGCTGTCTTCAAGGCCGCTCTGGTAAAAATCTCCGACGATTGTAAATAATCTTATAAGCAGCCTCCTGGCTGCTTTTTTCGATTGACCTGCTCCCAGGATTAGATAGCGCTCAGTTAGTAATGTCTTCATATGACCCTGACCTCGAATATGATCCAGTCATAATCAGGAATAACCGGCTTCATGTTGGTTGTGTATTCTGGCAACCGGCAGACTTCTCAGCAAATTCTGACGGGTCATCCAGCCCAGCGCAGAATGGGGACGCCTCTGATTATAGTGTATGCGCCAGGCCTCGATTTTGCACCGTGCATCCTCCAAAGACATAAACCAGTTCTCGTTCAGACATTCCTGCCG
>NZ_JACJFQ010000085.1:0-1667 GCF_014164835.1 Serratia sp. OS31
TTGCTCTTTAACAATCTGGAACAAGCTGAAAATTGAAACATGACAGCTGAAACTTATCCCTCCGTAGATGTATTGGGGTAAGGATTAACCTGTCATAGAGTCTCTCAAATAAACAGCACGACAGTGTTCTCTGTTTACAGAAACACCTTCGGGTTGTGAGGTTAAGTGACTAAGCGTACACGGTGGATGCCTAGGCAGTCAGAGGCGATGAAGGGCGTGCTAATCTGCGATAAGCGTCGGTAAGGTGATATGAACCGTAATAACCGGCGATACCCGAATGGGGAAACCCAGTGCAATTCGTTGCACTATCATACGATGAATACATAGTCGTATGAGGCGAACCGGGGGAACTGAAACATCTAAGTACCCCGAGGAAAAGAAATCAACCGAGATTCCCCCAGTAGCGGCGAGCGAACGGGGAGGAGCCCAGAACCTGAATCAGTTCTTGTGTTAGTGGAAGCGTCTGGAAAGTCGCACAGTAAAGGGTGATAGTCCCGTACACTAAAATGCATTAACTGTGAGTTCGATGAGTAGGGCGGGACACGTGACATCCTGTCTGAATATGGGGGGACCATCCTCCAAGGCTAAATACTCCTGACTGACCGATAGTGAACCAGTACCGTGAGGGAAAGGCGAAAAGAACCCCGGCGAGGGGAGTGAAATAGAACCTGAAACCGTGTACGTACAAGCAGTGGGAGCACCTTCGTGGTGTGACTGCGTACCTTTTGTATAATGGGTCAGCGACTTATATTTTGTAGCAAGGTTAACCGTATAGGGGAGCCGTAGGGAAACCGAGTCTTAACTGGGCGACTAGTTGCAAGGTATAGACCCGAAACCCGGTGATCTAGCCATGGGCAGGTTGAAGGTTGGGTAACACTAACTGGAGGACCGAACCGACTAATGTTGAAAAATTAGCGGATGACTTGTGGCTGGGGGTGAAAGGCCAATCAAACCGGGAGATAGCTGGTTCTCCCCGAAAGCTATTTAGGTAGCGCCTCGTGAACTCATCTTCGGGGGTAGAGCACTGTTTCGGCTAGGGGGCCATCCCGGCTTACCAAACCGATGCAAACTCCGAATACCGAAGAATGTTATCACGGGAGACACACGGCGGGTGCTAACGTCCGTCGTGAAGAGGGAAACAACCCAGACCGCCAGCTAAGGTCCCAAAGTCATGGTTAAGTGGGAAACGATGTGGGAAGGCATAGACAGCCAGGATGTTGGCTTAGAAGCAGCCATCATTTAAAGAAAGCGTAATAGCTCACTGGTCGAGTCGGCCTGCGCGGAAGATGTAACGGGGCTAAACCATGCACCGAAGCTGCGGCAGCGACGCTTAGGCGTTGTTGGGTAGGGGAGCGTTCTGTAAGCCGTTGAAGGTGGCCTGTGAGGGTTGCTGGAGGTATCAGAAGTGCGAATGCTGACATAAGTAACGATAAAGCGGGTGAAAAACCCGCTCGCCGGAAGACCAAGGGTTCCTGTCCAACGTTAATCGGGGCAGGGTGAGTCGACCCCTAAGGCGAGGCCGAAAGGCGTAGTCGATGGGAAACAGGTTAATATTCCTGTACTCGGTGTTACTGCGAAGGGGGGACGGAGAAGGCTAGGCTAGCCGGGCGACGGTTGTCCCGGTTTAAGCGTGTAGGGGGAGTGACCTGGTAAATCCGGTTACTTAT
>NZ_JACJFQ010000086.1:0-1639 GCF_014164835.1 Serratia sp. OS31
CAGTTCGTTAGCCAGAGCTTGCAACTGTTTTTCGTCCATAAATTAACCTGTTTTTGATGTTGGATTGAACATATCAAAATCAGGCAATTACACAAATTTATGTACAGGCTTATCTATGCTGCCATCGCTGATACCTTTCCATCACTTTCTTCGCCTATTGAGAACCCCGGATACCAGCAGGCGAATTTATCCTGCAACTCGTTATTCAGAACAGCGGTCCGGGTCTGTAACAAATAATGCGCCCCTTTTCTGCTCCACTGCATCTGCTGTTTTTTGGCCATTCGTTTGGCGATCACTTCATTGATCGTTGATTCTACAAACGCCGTTGAAACAGGCTTTCCGTACCGGTGCATTTCACCGTAGTTTGGGATCATCATCTTATTGTTCCGGATGTAGGTATACATTTCATCCAGATGTTTTTGCAGGTATTTCAGGCCGGCAAAGTTCATCGCAATACATGACGCAATTATCGATATGCTCCAGTGCGGCGACAACATTGCCATGCCTTACAGCTTTCCCGAAGCGCCGAAACTTTACTGCCGGTCTCTGGGTCACTGCATAAGCACCGTAAGCCGCATCGTAATATGAAACCAGCCAAACACATGAATTGACTCAGGATACATGCCGAACTGCAATTCCCTCAGGTTATCCGCACCGTCGGACAGAAAGAAAATCAGTTGGTTGGCCTGCATTCCCTGGGTAGACAGGTGTTCCATGAGCCTGCGTTCCGGATGACAGTCACCCTTCTGGACAAAACCGAAACGGCACGTATCTGTTGGCGCCCCGATTAAAAAAGATTTACCGGCAATAATTTCAAAATTATGCTTTTTGTCATCCCGGTCGCGAACATAACCCCCATCAATACTCATCACAAGCGGTTTCCCTGGTCTAGGCTGGTTACCCCAGTCGCGGGGGCAGCCGGAAAGAAAACCAGAATGCGATTCCGTCTCAGCATCAAGACGCTGTGCCACCTGGCATAAATGATTCCTCACCGTTGAGGCATTCAGGCTATCCCCCACCGGCAGAACATCCTTCAGCAGGCGGGTCTTCATTTCATACGAGATCATGGACGCCCAGCGGGTTTCTATATATTTCAGTGAAGGATGGGTGTGATCGCCAGCTCAAATCACTGAGTAGACTGACTATTTTTGTCGCACTTTCCTCGCAACGACACCGGTATACCCGGAGCCCTGAGACAGGAATGACGCCAAACAACGTTTTTCTGCCGACCTTTGATTCGGCGCGAAGCAAGGCAGTGAGGACACTGGATATGCTGGTGAGTATATTCTGAACCGTACCGGGTTTCTTGGAGACTAAACTCTCAGTGAAAGGAGACCCAAAATGAAATCACAATCCGCCAAACGCTATCCCCCTGAATTGCGTAAGCGCGCTGTCAGAATGTTGTTGGAACACCGTGATGAGTATGACTCTGAGCCGGATGCCATTCGTGCCATATCGTCAAAAATCGGGTGCCATTACGACACCCTACGAGCCTGGTTGCGTCAGCATAAAAATGATGTCCGTGGTGGTGTCAGCCCCGTCAACACTGATGATGGCAGACTGAGCACCAATGAGCGCCAGCGTTTAAAAGAACTGGAGCGCGAAAATCGGGAGCTACGCCGCAGCAATGATATATTGC
>NZ_JACJFQ010000087.1:0-1620 GCF_014164835.1 Serratia sp. OS31
TCAACCCTGAGGCGTGATGACGATGCACTACGGTGCAGAAGTAGTTGATGCCAAGCTTCCAGGAAAAGCCTCTAAGCATCAGGTAACACAGAATCGTACCCCAAACCGACACAGGTGGTCAGGTAGAGAATACCAAGGCGCTTGAGAGAACTCGGGTGAAGGAACTAGGCAAAATGGTGCCGTAACTTCGGGAGAAGGCACGCTGGCGCGTAGGTGAAGAGACTTGCTCTCGGAGCTGAAGCCAGTCGCAGATACCAGCTGGCTGCAACTGTTTAATAAAAACACAGCACTGTGCAAACACGAAAGTGGACGTATACGGTGTGACGCCTGCCCGGTGCTGGAAGGTTAATTGATGGGGTCAGCCGCAAGGCGAAGCTCTTGATCGAAGCCCCAGTAAACGGCGGCCGTAACTATAACGGTCCTAAGGTAGCGAAATTCCTTGTCGGGTAAGTTCCGACCTGCACGAATGGCGTAATGATGGCCAGGCTGTCTCCACCCGAGACTCAGTGAAATTGAACTCGCTGTGAAGATGCAGTGTACCCGCGGCAAGACGGAAAGACCCCGTGAACCTTTACTATAGCTTGACACTGAACATTGAGCCTTGATGTGTAGGATAGGTGGGAGGCTTTGAAGCGTGGACGCCAGTCTGCGTGGAGCCAACCTTGAAATACCACCCTTTAATGTTTGATGTTCTAACTCGGCCCCGTGATCCGGGGTGAGGACAGTGTCTGGTGGGTAGTTTGACTGGGGCGGTCTCCTCCCAAAGAGTAACGGAGGAGCACGAAGGTTAGCTAATCACGGTCGGACATCGTGAGGTTAGTGCAAAGGCATAAGCTAGCTTGACTGCGAGAGTGACGGCTCGAGCAGGTACGAAAGTAGGTCTTAGTGATCCGGTGGTTCTGAATGGAAGGGCCATCGCTCAACGGATAAAAGGTACTCCGGGGATAACAGGCTGATACCGCCCAAGAGTTCATATCGACGGCGGTGTTTGGCACCTCGATGTCGGCTCATCACATCCTGGGGCTGAAGTAGGTCCCAAGGGTATGGCTGTTCGCCATTTAAAGTGGTACGCGAGCTGGGTTTAGAACGTCGTGAGACAGTTCGGTCCCTATCTGCCGTGGGCGTTGGAAGATTGAGAGGGGTTGCTCCTAGTACGAGAGGACCGGAGTGAACGCACCACTGGTGTTCGGGTTGTCATGCCAATGGCACTGCCCGGTAGCTAAGTGCGGAAAAGATAAGCGCTGAAAGCATCTAAGCGCGAAACTTGCCTCGAGATGAGTCTTCCCTGGGCCTTTAAGGTCCCTGAAGGAACGTTTAAGACTAAGACGTTGATAGGCTGGGTGTGTAAGTGCAGCGATGCATTGAGCTAACCAGTACTAATGATCCGTGAGGCTTAACCTTACAACACCGAAGGTGTTTTAGAGAGACAGATTTTCAGCGAAGTTCCGAGATTGGTTTCAATGGCTATGCGAGTAGCGGTTGGAATGAAACAGAATTTGCCTGGCGGCAATAGCGCGGTGGTCCCACCTGACCCCATGCCGAACTCAGAAGTGAAACGCCGTAGCGCCGATGGTAGTGTGGGGTCTCCCCATGCGAGAGTAGGACACTGCCAGGCATCAA
>NZ_JACJFQ010000088.1:0-1588 GCF_014164835.1 Serratia sp. OS31
TCGGGCTGATAAAAATATACCGTCCTGCTCAGCGATAACGTCCTGCAGGCCTGGCGTAAACTCATGGCAAATTGCGCCGTCAGATAGCTGACAAGTTCACGCTTTATCGCTAGTTTTAAAGCTAATGGAATGGTTCGCCCCCACTCAACTTGCTAAAATTGCACTTGCTGACAGCCCTTATATTGGAGGTGTGTTATGTCACGAACAAAAGCACAATCCCTTAGCCGAATGGGTATTGATATCGGTAAAAATACGTTCCATGTAGTAGGGATGGACGATAAAGGATATATCCTGATTAGGCGATGTTTTACCCGCGTTAAATTGGTTGAATATCTAGCCCGCTTACCCCAAACAACGATTGGAATGGAAGCCTGTCCGGGTTGCCATTGGCTGGCCAGAAAGGCTAAATCATTTGGACATACGCCCTGCATCGTCCCGGCACAATTTGTAAAACCTTTCGTTAAATCAAACAAGAATGACCTGATTGATGCTGAAGCAATAGCCGAAGCCATTTCTCGTCCTACCATGCGGACAGTGATACCAAAAACAACGGCACAGCTCGATCTACAGGCATTACATCGGATCAGAGAACGCGTGGTCTCTCATAAAACAGCGGTGGTGAATCAGGCCAGGGCATTTCTCCTAGAATACGGATTAACTATCCACAGTGGAATTGCCAAATTTACACATGATATGCCTTCTCTGTTATCTGACGAGCAAAACGAACTGAGTCCATCAATGAGAGATATACTCATTGATCTCTGGCAGGAATATCGGTCTCTTGAGGAAAAACTGTTGCACTTACGTCGCCAGATTGAGTCTATCGCTGATGCAGATGGAATAGCTAAAAGGCTGACGTCTATTCCCGGTGTAGGGAAATTGACAGCGACGGCAATGACGGCGTTTGTAGGTAATGGCCAACAATTTAAATCAGGGCGCAATTTAGCTGCCTGGCTGGGGCTTGTACCACGAGAATACTCAACAGGAGGCAAGCAACGTTTATTAGGTATGAGTAAACGTGGCAATGCTTACCTGAGAAAACTGCTTATCCATGGAGCCCGAACCTGTGTTCTGCATTTGAATAGGACAACAAATTTTCTGGGACAGTGGGTACAACTTATGGAAGAGCGCGGTGTACACCGCAATAAGATTGTTGTCGCACTGGCGAACAAAATTGCCCGAATTATCTGGGCTGTCATGACACGACCGGGCGCTTTTTATTTACAGCAACGAGAAATCTGAACTCGCTTAAAATCTTACCAGTTTGCAGGGTATGTGATGACAAAACTGTGCAATGGCGTCTTGTAAACCCGGGACAAAAAAACGGCTTTAACAGCCTAAGAAGCTTATTGGGAACCTGACGCGCTTATTCCATCATGGCCTTGCTGCCAAAAGCAGCTGACTTGCAAGAGGCCGGATACATTAACGCAAACAACTTTTATCATCGTGTGCTTGCAAAACGGGGGCGAACCATACATTTTTTTCGATGACGTCTTTAAGTGCCCGGCACTCAAGGCTGAGATCAGCAAACATCTGTTTGAGGCGTCGGTTTTCATCCTCCAGGTCTTTCATCTTTTTGATATCAGAG